>DAOUVA010000070.1 GCA_030667885.1 Phycisphaerae bacterium | reverse complement strand
GGATGTTTTTGATTGTATATCACAGGCAATACACGCGATGTGTGAGGGAGAGCTGATTCAGGTCTATCAGAGGGGTAATTTGAATTTATCTAAAGAGCACTATATTACCATCGTAAGAAAAAAAACAGCTTCTTTACTTGCAGCCTGCTGCCATTCAGGGGGCATTTTAGGCAATCATAACCAGACTGTTCAGACAACATTAAAGGGATTCGGGCTGAACTTCGGTATAGCCTTTCAAATTATAGATGATTGTAAGGATTTAATCAGTGAGGAGCGTGTCCTTGGCAAGCATCCCGGTCAGGATGTGGTTGCCGGCGATATGACTTTACCTTTGCTGGACTTGCTTGATGCTGTTAGCCAAAGGGAACGACAAGAAATAAAAAGGATGTTTGAGTCTAAAATAGATAAAAACAGACTTGAAAAAATAAGAAGGATGTATGTTAATTCAAATGCCCTAAGCATGACCCGGCAAACAGCTTTTTATTATATCAATCAGGCAAAATGTAAACTCAATGAACTTGAGAACTCGGATTACAAGAAAAGTTTGGATTATCTGATTGACTATATCATGCCCGGTAAGCTGTTTAATTCTGCGAGATGAATTATGGCAGATACGAAAATTATGGTTGCTATCTTAACAGCATTTAAATATCTGCCTCGAAGATGACAATGGCTGAAATAAGATGGGTCAGTATTAGCCTTTCTGAAATATTTCATTAATAATAGTTTTGTCATATTTTGTGATTATTATTCAACCGGTTTGGCATTGCGAAGCAAATCGGAAAGATCGGCGATACCCAGACCGGGTCCTGCAGGAACGTTAATTGCACCGTTTTTCAGTCTCAGAGGAGGGTCGTACCAGGGTCCTGTTCGAGAAATATCGCCCTTGTATTCCTGGAAACTTCCGATGTTCGGTGTACAGGAAGCGAAGTGAAGCACATCAACATATCCGACGCCGCCACCGGACATGTGTGGTATAACGGACATTCCCGCCTCCGCCGCCATGCGCGCCACGCGGGTTGCGCGAATGTATCCTCCGTAATAGTGAAGGTCCGGCTGGACGACTTGCACCGCGTTGTTTTGAACCATCCATCGGAAACGGCGCATGCTGGCTTCCTGCTCTCCACCGGATATCGGAATTGAAAGTGCGTCGGCAACGCGTTTGGTTTCCTCAAGGTGGTCGAATGGACAGGGCTCTTCGAACATATTGATACCATAGTCCTGCATGAGTTTGCCTATCTCAATAGCTTTACGCCAGTCGTAGGAACTATTCGAGTCGGCGAAGATTGTAATTTTGTCACCGAGTGCTTTGCGGACTGTGCGAATCAAACCCTCCGAACGTCCGGGTATGGAATCTGCATTATTGCTCATACGTCCGCCAACTTTAAATTTTATGGCCCTGACACCGGTACGTTCTATATGCTCAACCAGAATAGCAACTTCCTGCTCCGGTGTGGTATCGCGATTGCCGCTGGCAACGTAGATAGGAATTTCCCGACGGAGCACACCGCCAAGCAGTTCTCCCACTGATTTATTCGCGATTCGTCCGAGTAAATCAAGCAGGCTGAACTCCACCCATGCAACACAGCACCACAGGGCCAGACCCGACAGCTTGTAATTGCTGCGATATACATACACTCCATCGATGAGTGAATCGAGATCGCGGGCGTCTTTGCCAATGAAATAAGGGATAACCAACTGCTGTAAAATCGGGTAGAGATATGCGGCGCGACTATTGGTTATGGCAACACCGACGGTACCATCTGTGCTTCTGGTGCGAACAAAAAAGTTTTTATCTCCGCGCAGCAGCTCGATGGAAGCAATTTTCACAGGCGATTTAATGGATGCAATTTTCAGTACCGGAGCCGCGGCAGCCTTGTCCAGTTGAGCAATACTTGTTTTGCGGGTCTCGGCGGAAGACAGGCAGCCCTGTGCTGCTGTCAATACTCCGGCTCCAATACCCGACTTGATAAAACCACGACGATTGAACTTCATTCTGAGTCTCCTGAAGAATAGTTAACTTACCTGGCCATATTTATCGTTACTGTTAATGTTTTAATCAGTCGAAGAATCCGGATATATTGCTATAATGTTTTATCTGGAGATTTCATTACGCAGCCATTCGATACTCTGCTCAATCTTGCCGGGTGCCGCTTCGCATTCTATTGAGAGAACACCATCCCAGTTTATTTCCTTCAGCAGTTCGATGCAGCCGGCTATATTGTCGGCATTGACTCCTTCACCGATACCGACCACAGAACAGGCAATTCCAGTCTGTCCCCCTCGTACAGCCTTTGCAAGCTCTTCGCTGACATCCTTTATATGGCAGTGCGAAACCTTATCCCGAAACCGCTTAAGGAACTTTACCGGGTCTTGCCCGGCTATGAAGGTGTTGCCGGTATCAAAGTTCATTCTCAGGTAGGGCGAGTCGAAGAGGCTCAGGATTTGCTCCATAGTGTCCGGATTGGTCGTATAAGGACCGTGCGGTTCAACATTGATGATAATGTCATATTTCTCGGCCCATTCCAGCACTACCCGATAGTATTGCTTTATGAGAGACATTACTTCATCATCGGTATATCCTTGTGGTTTACGGCCACCATCGGTAGTATCCACACAGGGACATTCGATTGCTTTGGCGAACTGAATAGCTCGGATAGTGTAGCCGATACCGCGGGACTGACCCTCTGGAAACGACATCGGATAGGCCGCATCAAGTTGTGATGTTTTCAATCCCATCGAGTCTAAATATTGCTTGAGTATCTTCGGGTCGGAATGAAGCGGTATGTGAGGATTGTACCCCAATGCCTGAATAAAGTAGTCCCCATCGATCGTGCCGAATTCTACATACTCCATATTATGGTCTTTTGCGACCTGACAAGGGACATCATACGAGACGTCGAAGTGACGCCAATTATCTACATGCATGCCTAATTTTATCATGATTATGCTCCTAATTAGTCTCCTTTAAGCCATGTTTCTCCGTTTATTTAAGTAATCATAATAACCAGATAACCACCTCAATTCCACAACCAATTTTGCTTCATTTTTATTTACCTGGCAAACCTCACTTGCCCTGCGCTTGCCCTTAGGTAATTGATTTGATATACTAAGAACGTGAACAGGCTCAGAAATTATATTTGATGTGCCGACGATAACTTTAAATAAAAATTTGGCTTTATGAGCTTATACGCAAAAAGTCGAATGGAGGTGGAAATTATATGTTATTCAATCACTCTTTTAGAACTGTTTTATTGTTATCTGCAATTTTTATGAAATTGGATGTCACTATCGCCCGGGAAGTAACATATGCCGAACGTTTGGGTTGGCCTTCGGGCACAAAAGTGGTAATTTTCCACGTGGATGACGTAGGTATGTCGCATAATTCCAATATGGGGGCAATCAAATCTATTGAAGATGGTATTGCCACCTCTTTGAGCATTATGATGACGTGCCCCTGGGTACCCGAATATGCGGCTCATCTCAAGGCCCATCCAAACACAGACGCCGGTGTTCATCTTACACTTACGTCGGAATGGAAGAATTATCGATGGGGGCCAGTTACCGGCAAACCGGCTGTGCCGGGGCTTGTGGATCCGGGTGGTTATTTATGGAAAAATGTTCTGGATGTTGTCACTCATGCTACTGCCGATGAGTTCGAAACTGAGATTCGTGCCCAAATTGACAAGGCCCTGTCTATGGGGATTGAGCCTACCCATATTGATTCACACATGGGAACATGTTTTGCCCCTCAGTTTATCGACCGCTATGTAAAAGTGGGTATTGAAAAGAAGATACCAATTCTCATATTTGGAGGGCATATGCAGTATATTGGTGATGAAGTAGGCCCTCGTAGACTACTGGTAAATTCTATCGCAGAAAAGGTATGGAATGCCGGACTTCCGGTTATAGATGATCTTGTGACTAGCCCAACAAGTGCTAAAGATTATGAGGGGAAAAAGGCCGAATTAATTAAATTACTACGCGATATGAAACCGGGCATAACGCAGATTATTGTTCACTGTACTGTACAGACGGAGGTATTCTCACACATTTCCGGTTCGGGTGCGAATCGAGAGGCCGAGCTTCGTTTACTGACCGATCCTGATATAAAAAAGTTCATCGAGAGCGAAGGAATCATCCTGACTACCTGGCGCGAATTAAAAAAGCGGCGATAAACTAACAACGACTTGCAGCGCCAACCATAGTTCTGGCTACATCCTGCAGCGGGACGATTTTCTGAGCCGCTCCACGATCTATGGCTTCCTTTGGCATACCGAAAACAATACATGATGCTTCGTCCTGTGCTATGGTAAAGGCTCCGTTTTGACGCATATTCAGAAGACCGCTTGCTCCGTCATTTCCCATTCCGGTTAGAATTGCTCCAACAGCATTGGCGCCTGCGTACTTTGCTACTGAGTTGAACAATACCTCGGCGCTGGGTCTTTGGTGACATACTGCTGGTCCGTCTTTTATAGCAACATAGTAATTTGCACCGGAACGCTGCAGGAGCATATGCAATCCACCGGGAGCTATTAGAACATGTCCCGGAATAACGCGGTCTCCGTGCTCGGCTTCTTTAACATTTACGGTACACTCGCTGTTGAGACGCTGGGCGAATGACGTTGTAAAATTAGCGGGCATATGTTGAACCACCACCGTTCCCGGTGCGTTGGCCGGCAAAGCAGGAAGCACACATGATAATGCCTGGACACCTCCGGTTGACGCCCCAATGGCAAATATTTTATTAGTAGTAGCGGCCATATGCAGTTTAGTTGGTGGTGATGCATCTCGTTGTTGCGGTACTGTTTGTTTGTTGAAGCGGGCCTTTGACGCAACCTTAATTTTTTCAATAAGGTCGTCACAGGCATCGCCAACGCTATAGGCCGGCCCAGGTTTGCTTATAACTTCTACCGCACCGGCTTCAAGTGCCTCTATAGCTGCCTTACCGCCCTTGGGTGTTACTGAACTAAGAATGATAACGGGCATCGGATGAGACTTCATCAATTTTCGCAAAAACGTTATCCCGTCCATTCTGGGCATTTCAACGTCGAGCGTAAGTACATCCGGCTTAAGCGATAAGATTTTATCGCGTGCAACAAAGGGATCAGGTGCTGTCCCGACAATTTCAATATTGGGGTGTTTACTCAATTGCTGGCTCAGTATTTTACGTACTATAGCAGAGTCATCAACTATCAAAACTTTAATTTTTGTATGAAGAGCAGTAGCCATGTTTTATCTCCTTTAGAATAGTTTAACTTGTCAGGCTGTATATCGCAGTACTGATCCAATCCTTAAATCTCAGCAACATATCAGGGCGCTCATCTTCGGCAAGCTCTTCAAAGGCGGATTCAGCTTGATGGCAAAATTCCGCCATATCTTCAATACCTACCATTCCTGATTCCCCCTTTATTTTATGCAGAATCCGTTTTATTGTTGCAGCGTTTTCCGGGCGGTTCTTGCCCGCCTCATATTCCAGGGTTGCCTGTTCAAGTTCATCGAGCATTGAACTGGCTGATTCTATATATTCATCTAACAGGTTGCCGATATCATCCGGGATTTCTATCTCGTTCGGGTCCGGTAGCGGGCTGTTATTTCTTATACCCGAAAAAATTTTGTTGTCCATAATTTATCTCCAGAGAAGCTTTTTAGTTTTTCATAATTAGCCTCGTGGCTACCAGATAACCTTCAATGTTTAATATACAAGTGTTTGACTGCTCTACAAACTCGTTCCATTTCGGTGAATCATCACCGTTTTTGATTGTCGGAATGGTGAGGTCGAATACATCCGCCTTGGTGCAAGCCAGTACCGGAAGCAGCAATCCGCAGGTTACATTGGACAGCTCTTTGAGAGCATCATAACAGGTTTCATCGTTCACTTCTGTCAATGCACCTATGTTTTCCGCAAGAATTCTGCATAAATCAAGACCTGCGAGTATTTGAATAGTTCCGTTTTTTGGTCCTGTGAAACTTATTTCGGCCAATATGGTTTTTTCGGGTGCGGCCATGTCCTCTTCAGGCGGTATAATAGTCAGAAAGGCCATTGTTTCAAGTGCCTGTGCTAAAGAGTCGGTTAGTATATTTTCTGTTTCAATCATTGTTTTACACTCCAACAGTCTGTGTTATCACTTCCTTAAATTCTTCCGGTGTAAAAGGCTTATGCAGATAGGCCTTTGCGCCGTTGGCCAACAGACCCTCGATCCGAGTTGTGCTGGATTCGGTCGTAACTACGACTACAGGGATGTTTTTGGTGGCTTCGTTGCCTCTCATATGATAAATCATTTCAATCCCGCCCATCTTAGGCATATTCAAGTCCGCAAGCACCAAATCTATGTTCGTTTCACCAAGAACCTTCAATGCATCCGTTCCATTTTCCGCCTCGAGGATTTGGCCGACATTAAGACCAAGCATGCCGATAATTCGCTTTATCGCTTTGCGGGTTAAAGAAGAATCATCCACAATCAAAATATTTAATGCCATGTTATGTCTCCTTCACAATATTTTTCATAAATCTTTTTCAGAACCGTTAACTTTGATTTTTACCGTACCATCTTCGATGTCCATATACATATTGCGGGGTGAACTTCCGCCAACATCCTCGGCATCAATAAACATTCCATGTTGCCACAACACTTTTTTGATTGCTAAATAATTGCGTTTGCCGATGTCAAATCCATGGGGTCCGGTATCCATCGCCGCTCCGCCGGCAATCTTCACCTGTATCCGTTTCTTGTTTACTCCTAATGCTAACATTTTATCAATCAAAAAAGTCATACCCGTGTCGGCAAACATCAATGGATTTTGTTTGGCACGACCCGGATTCATTGTTGAACTCGGAAGCTGATAATGCAGCATGCCGCCGATGGTTGTCGCCGGGTCATATAGACATACGCCAATACACGAACCTAACGAAAGTGTTTCCAGAATGTCTTGGGGATTATTGGAAACGTTCGCATCTGATATGCCTATGATTATCTTATTTTTAGTCATATATAATCTCTGTTAATTTCGTTGTTTTTGACACGGTTGCCCTTATAGTTTCATGTAAATCGTTGGTTGGATATATTTGAATTTATGCTCGATACCGGTCAGCGATTCCGAATGTCCGGTAAAAAGAATTCCTTTCGGAGCTAACACATTCCAATAGCGGTTTACAAGATTCTCTTGTGTACGCTTATCAAAGTATATCATCACATTGCGGCAGAAAATGAAATCTATTCCGCCGGAAGGATTTATCGGCCAATCTTCCATTAAATTAAGATACTTAAAGATTACCACGTCTTTTAAGCTCTTGCTCACCTCGAAAGCCTTCTGCTTGTCTGCTGTATGAGAGGTCATAAGATATTTCTGTCTTTGCATCGGCGAGACCGGCTCGATTCGTTGTTTATCATAAACACCCCTTTGGGCGGTCTCGAGTATGCTTGTTGAGATGTCTGTAGCTAATATTTTAATATCCCACCGCCCCTGCCCCTGAACCGCGTCGAGCAAAGTGATAGCTATCGAATAGGGTTCTTCCCCGGATGAACAGCCGGCACTCCAGGCGCGTATTCTGAAGTTACGGCTTTTTGCTTTTTGTTCCAGCAGAGACGGTATGAATCTGCTTCGCAGAAACTCAAAATGTTGCCCCTCGCGGAAAAAGCTTGTCAGGTTTGTACTGATCGAATCGATAAGTATCGAAAATTCTTTTCCTGTTTTATCCTCAAGCACATGCTTCAAGTAGTCCGAAAATGACTTGAAATTGCCGTGACGCAGCCGTTTTGCCAATCGTGCGCGGATCAGTTCCTTTTTGCCAACGTGCAAATTAATCCCGCAGTGTTCGTACACCAGCTTACTGATATTACGGAAATCTTTTTCTGTCAAAACAAAATTTTGTACTGCTGATATTTCCATCAGAAACCTCGTATCTCAATTCATATTTTATGAGCTAATTCTATCAGGTTGGGTATATCCAAAATCAGACTTACCTTGCCGTCACCCATAATAGCTCCGCCGGAAACGCCCTTTACTTTGCCTAATCCGTCGCCAAGGTTTTTTATCACTACCTGTTGCTGACCTAATAGCTCATCCACCAGCAGGCAGCATTTGTTACCCTCGTCTTCGACAACAACCAGTAATGATTCGGTCGGGTCCTCAGTATCCGGGACAACACCAAAGAGTCTGTAAAGTCGAATTATCGGCATCAAATTGCCCTGGACCATAGCCATCTCGCCTCGGCCCTGGACTGAGGATAACTGCTCGTTGGTTGGTTTAAGACTGCGGTCTATCGAGTTTATGGGTATAATGTAACGATTATTTCCGACACTTATAATTTGACCGTCAATTATTGCCAGCGTCAGCGGCATACGAATGGTAAAGACACAACCTTTGCCGGGCGTTGAGCTGATGTCAATTCTACCGTGCAATGATTCCACGCTCTTTTTAACGACATCCATCCCAACGCCGCGCCCGGATACGCTTGTTACTTTCTGAGCTGTTGAAAGGCCTGGGTGAAAAATTAATTTATATATTTCTTCCTTGCTTAGCTCTTGTTCGGTTGAAACAATTCCTTTGTCGACGGCCTTTTTCAAAATTCGTTCCTTGTTGAGGCCTTTGCCGTCATCGGTAATTTCGATGACAATGTTTCCCGCCTCGTGATATGCTTGAAGTTCGATTAGGCCTTTTGAATTCTTTCCGATTTTCGTGCGTTCTTCAGGCGGTTCAATTCCGTGGTCAATGGCATTGCGTAGCATATGCACGAGTGGATCAGATATCTTGTCAACTACAGTCCGGTCGAGTTCTGTTTCATCGCCTGTTGTGGTAAAGTTTATTTCTTTGCCGGATTTACGCGAAAGGTCACGGACAAGTCTGGCCATCTTCTGGAACACACCGCCTATGGGAACCATACGTATCAACATCGACAGTTGCTGGAGATCACGAATGATTTTGCTTTGATGGGCAATTTTGCGGCAGATATTATGCTCGGATGCTCGTGTCGTATTTATTTCTTCACTGACCATCAATTGAGCAACTACCAGTTCTCCAACCATATTTACGAGGTTGTCGAGACGGGCCGTGCTGACTTTTATTTTTTCATCTCCTGAAGGAGCTTGCGCTTGTGTGGTTACACTTTGCTTTTTCGGCTCGTCATTTACAGCTAAAACCTTGTCTAATTCTTTGTCCTTCTCCTGAATCTGCAGACGGTTAGAAGAAGGGGCAGAACTGTGGTTTTCTACGGACTCTTTCAATTTTACTAACAATTGCGGTAGGGATTTTTGCGCAGATACGGCTTTGCCTGTTTTTGTCGAATGCTTCAGGTCAACGACCAGTTTTTTCATCATGTCAATTGTTTAAAAATCAATCTAAATATTATTACAGGTCATATTCAGTTCATTTTTGCCGGCAAGGTCAAGTAGGTTTTCTGCCCAATTTGCCAACTGACAGATCGGTGTGAGATTTAAAAAGGCCGCCAGGCCCTTTATCATATGAAATCCACAAAATACCTGGTTGATTACCTCTTTGTCCTCCGGTTGACTCTCAAGTTTGAGCAATTCCGCTTCAGTAGACTCAATATGCTCAAAGGCTTCGGTGCTAAACTCGAGTATGAACCCTGCATTTTTTCCTGAAATAATGGAAGTTCCCTGTGGCTCAGTTTCGACATCTGCTATGTGGTCGGTCTCGGCCGGGTCAGAGTCAAAGGTAATTTTATCTATGTTGATTTCGCTGGTCAAACTTTGAAGTGTTGATATTGCCTGCGATATTATCTCGATTGACTTAACGGTATCCTGATTTTCTTTCTGGAGTATTTCCTGCAGGGCTTCGGTGGCCTGAGATGTTTTACCTCGGGCTTGTTCGAGCAGTTGTGCCGGACCGTCACTTATCTCGGTGATATTCTGCTTAATTTGATCGAGGATTTTCTGGAGGTTCTCAATCTCCGATAAATCCGTCGCACTTATCATATTTATGGCAGAAGCTGCCTGCTCTATAAGCTCTGTAAGTTTGTCACAACGCATTTGTCTTTTTTGCCGCCCCAAATATTTGATTATGTTGCACATACTAAGCTGAGATTCTCGTAATCATTTCGGCATTTAAGGGGGTGCAATTAACTCAAATTGGGCTTTTATAGACACAAATTGATACCGCTTTAGACATTTGCTTTTTCCGGCCTCGAAACAGGGCCGATAAAAAGATTATAATCAATTCAAGATGTTTACGGTGTTCCGTTTATTACCTTTTTGTCGGTAAACAACGAGACTATGTTGTATGGAGCGGTTGTAAACTAAGAAAAGTAGTGTACGGGTAGTCTTAAGAAAAGAATGTAGATGATACACTTACGTCCTTTGGAGGTATGCCTTTTTAAGGGTTTGTGTTTTTGAATGTTTATGTTAATGCAGGTGCCTCAGCTGTTTTGCCAACGGCCGAAACATTTTCACTTGTGTTGAGCAATGTCCGAAAGATATCGAATACTGTTACCAGGCCCTGCACTTTACCCTGTTCGTCCACCACAGGTAAGCCGCGCCCGCCAAACCGGCAAATATTTTCTATTATTGTCAACAGTGGTGTTTCCGGCCTGACCGTGCGAACGGGTCTGCTCATTATCCATTTGAGTTTGATTTGAAGAGTTGCATCATCCAGAGGCCCATACCATTTCGCAAATATCGGTCGCAGATAGATACTGGTTGCTCCTGTTATATCAGATTTCGATACTATACCTTCCAGTATCCCCTCCTTGCCTATCATTATATATCCACTGTCTTGTTGCTGCATTTTTGTCATAGCCTGCTGTACGCTCTCCTCCGAAGCTGCCCAGACCAACTCTTTTTGCATAATATCTGTTGCGCATATTTCTGATGAAACATTGATATGTCCCGTTGTAGCCTTAGCAAATTCGCCCGGAAGGATAGCAGGCGACTGAGCCATTTTTTGGATAGTTTCGGAAACCTTACCCTTCGGAGGCTCTTGACTCTGATCAGGTGTTGATGTTTTTTCTTCGGTCTGAGGTTTGGCTTCGTCTTCTGCCTCGGCTTTTACTTCTGCTTTGGTTTCAGCTTTTTCTTCGTTTTCCTGCTTGGCTTCTGCTGTGGGGTTATCTTTATCCGATGTTGCTTCGGTCTTTACCTCAGTCTCTGGCTTAGCTTCATTTTCGGTTTTAGGCTTTTCTTCGGTTTCAGCTTTTGCCTTTTCTTCTACTGCATCAGGTTTTTCTGTAGCTTCATCTTTGGTTTCAGCTTTTTCATCAGATTCCTGCTTGGCTTCTGCTGTGGGGTTATCTTTATCCGATGTTGCCCCAGCCTCTGGCTTAGCTTCAGTTTCATCCGTTGCTTTTTCTTCTACTGCATCAGGTTTTTCTGTAGTTTCAGCTTTTTCATCGGATTCCTGCTTGGCTTCTGTTTTGGGTTTATCTGTATCCGCTGTCGCTTCGGTTTTTACCTCAGTCTCTGGCTTAGCTTCAGTTTCGGTGTTGGGCTTTTCTTCCGTTTCATCCTTGGTTTTTACTTCGGCTTCAGCTTTGGCCTTTTCCTCTGCTTCAACTTTAGCCTTTTCTTCTGCCTCGGCCTTGGCTTTTTCCTCAGCTTCGGCTTTAGCCTTTTCTTCTGCCTCAGCCTTGGCTTTTTCCTCAGCTTCAGCTTTAGCCTTTTCTTCTGCCTCAGCTTTGGCCTTTTCCTCAGCTTCGGCTTTAGCTTTTTCTTCTGCCTCGGCCTTGGCTTTTTCCTCAGCTTCAGCTTTAGCCTTTTCTTCTGCCTCAGCTTTGG
>DAOUVA010000359.1 GCA_030667885.1 Phycisphaerae bacterium | reverse complement strand
CAACGATAGTACATCTGCTGAGAAATTTCGATTTCCTTGCAGACCTCAGGGACATTCTTGCCCTGCCCGATCAACACGTCTGCCTGCCTGGATTTGTTATTGAAACCCTCCGTCTGGCAATCCCACAGATGGACAAAAAACTCAAAGGCTTCGCGAGGAACGATGCGGTTATGACCGCAGTAGAATCGAGAAGCTCTTCACCAATAAGGATTGTCAGGAATGAGACTTTACAGAGCCCCGCTATTAAAGGGCTATACCCCGCCGGTGAAGGTGCAGGCTACGCCGGCGGAATAATCTCTACGGCCGTCGATGGGATCAAAATAGCTGAAGCCATAAGCAGCAAAACGCTGAAAATTACCTAAAATAAAAAAACTTGTTATAGTGACTTCTCTACGTCGTTTCATACCAAAGTGATCATACAGAAGACAACAAGATTAGTTTCCCGAAATAACACCTTGATATTGGATACACGTGGATTGTTTTCCAATACCGAAAGCTGAAATGAACAAAAGAAAGGAATAGTTGTACCGTTGAACCATTGACGCTTTTCCTGCTCGGCTTGGGTGCGGTGATGGTGAAAAGGTAAAGTTCTTTTGAGAGCACTCCGTCAAAAACGCTAATTATTCTCAATTTGATTTTGCAAAATGAGAGCTGTTGGTTCATGAGGGCTTACTTTGCGTTGTGATGGGAGATTACCGGTCTGGCACAGGTTTTGCGTAAGAATAAACCGGTAAGGAGAATTAGGCTGCGAGCAAAGAAGCTTGCAGCCGTCCGAAGCCCCTGTCGTTATTCACTCCTATTCTCTGTTCCTCATGGCAGGGGCTTTTTTATCAAAAAGCAATATATTCTATCTTAACCAATTGGTATTTTATGTACATCAGGGCCAGCCCTGATTCTTCTATAGGGGAAAGCCCTATAACAGAGGCCCCCTTAATGCCACTTCGGCTTGAGTTTGGCAATTTTCCCTTGCAGTCCGGAGCGGCAGTCATTAGAATGCAGTGTGAATTTAATCTTCGGGAGAATGATTTATGCAGAATTCCGAAAACAAGCGAGAGACTATCGAACAGGCTAATACAGCACATCAGCCTGAGAAGAAATCCGAGCACAGCAAGAGCAAAGGACAAGCCCCAACAAGCAGGAGGGCATATAAAGAAACGATCCGGCTCTTTATCAAAATACTGGTAACGATTTTCATTTGTGAGGCCGCCATTATGGCGCTGCTGTATATACTGCCTCTCAAAAGGGGCTGGGAAATTGTTGCGGATCCTCTTTTATTAACCATATTGGGCACACCTATACTGTATTGGTTCCTCGTCAGACCAGTCTGGCTTACACTTGAGCAACTTAATCGCGATGTCGAGACTCTGCGGGAGAGCGAAAACCGCTTAAAAGAAGCACAACGAGTTGGGCAGGTTGGCGACTGGGAGTTCGATGTCGAAACTCAGGAAATCACATGGTCAGAAGAGGTTTACGGGCTCTTCGACCGAGACCCAGCACAGGGACCACCAACCATCGAAGAAAACATGGCCTACTACTATCCCGAGGATTCAAAAAGATTGCAGGAACAGGTGAGTAAGGCAATAGAACTCGGTGAAGAATTCGATACTGATTATCAACTAAAGCTTCCGGGCGGGAAAACCGTCTATCAACACGGTCTTATAAGAACAGTGAAAGACGAAAATGGAAAGGTTATCAAACTGTACGGTACAGTTCAGGATATCACCGAGTGCAAGCGGCAGGAGAACCTGAATATCATTCTACGCAACTTAGCAGTAAAGCTTAGCGCCATAACAGAGCTTGATGAAGGTCTGCATCTATGCCTCGAAGCAGCAATCGAGATATCAGGGATGGATTGCGGCGGAGTTTATCTTGTTGATGAAGCCTCCGGTGGTTTAGATATGGCATTTCATAAAGGGCTATCGCCTGATTTTGTCGAGTTTGTTTTGCGCTATGAGGCAGACTCAGATAGTGTGAGGCTGGTAATGAGGGGCAAGCCGGTCTATAAGCAACATCAACGATTGGGTGTGCCGCTGGACGAGAAGAAAAAACGTGAGGGTTTGCGTGCTATTGCTGTAATACCGATGCTTCACAAAGGTCGGATTGTCGGTTGTCTTAACATCGCTTCACACACCTTGCGGGAAGTGCCTGCGTGGTCTCGGATGGCACTGGAGACAATTGCCGCCCAGATAAGTGGCACAGTTGTTCGTCTGAGGGCAGAGCAGGCTCTGTGTGAGAGTGAACACAAATTTAAAGCTATATTTGATGCCGCGAATGACGGAATAGTCCTGGCGGAGCCGGAGACGAAAAAATTCTCTACCGGCAATAAAATGTTTTGTCGAATGCTGGGGTATAGCCTGAAAGAGATTCAAGATATGGGAGTTTCGGATATTCACCCCGAGGAAGCCCTCCCCCAAGTTATAAAACAATTTGAGAAACAGTCGAAAAGTGAGTTTACGCTCGCCAGTAATATTCCGGTAAAAAGAAAAGGCGGCAGCGTTTTTTATGCCGATGTTAACTCGTCTCTAATAACATTAGAAGGAAAAACACTTTTAATGGGCATATTTAGGGACATCACCGAGCGCAAGAAGGCCGAAGGGATGCTGAAAAAAGAACGCGCTTTTTCCGAAAACCTCATCAATACTGCGCAGACAATCGTGCTTGTACTGGACACGGACGGCAAAATTGTCAGTTTTAATCCCTATATGGAGGAATTATCCGGTTACCGTCTTGAGGAAGTAAAGGGAAAAGACTGGTTCACCACGTTCCTTCCCGAATGCGATTATGACGAAATCAGAAGAATATTCAAAAAAGCTATTTCGGACATTCGGACAAGAGGCAATGTAAGCTCCATTATCAGAAAGGACGGAGAACAGCGGTTAATAGAATGGCATGACAAGACCCTCAAAGATGATAACGGAAACATTATAGGCTTACTCGCCACAGGGCAGGACATCACCGAGCACAAGAAAGCAGATGAGGCCCTGAGAATAAGCGAACAGCGATTATCGCTCGCCCATGATGCTGCTGGAATGGGAATGTTCGATTGGGATATTGTTCAAGATGAGGCGGTCTGCAACGAGCGTTACTTCAGGATATTCGGTTTGGAGAGCCAGGAGCGAATGTTGTCCCAGGAAAATTGGTTAGCCATGGTCTATCCAGATGATCGGGAGCGTGCTCAAAAGGAAGTCAGAAACACTTTAGAGGAAAAAGCTTCTTATGACACTGAGTACAGAGTTGTCTGGCCGGACATGTCAGTCAAGTGGATCCGCAGCAAAGCAAAGGTATTCTATGATAATAACGGTAAACCATACCGAATGATTGGGGTATTGGTAGATATCACCGAGCGCAAGAAAGCTAAGGAAGCGTTGCGGGAGAACGAGCAGAAGCTCAGGAGCATAATCGACCACAGCGTCGAGGTCTTCTATATTCATGACACAGAACACGAATTGACCTACGTTAGCCCACAATCTGAGGCAATATTTGGCTATACACCTGAAGAAATGATGGTTAAGTGGACAAGTCTAACCACAGATAATCCCGTCAATGAAGAAGGATTTAAACTGACGGAAAAAGCGATAAAGACCGGCGAAAAGCAAGATCCCTACCTGCTTGAATTAAGAAGGAAGAACGGTCAATTAAGAATAATTGAAGTCGATGAGTCACCTGTTAAGAACGAGAAAGAACAAGTAACTGCTATTACTGGAGCTGCCAGGGACGTAACCGAGCGCAAGAAGGCAAAGGAAAAACTTTTAGACTATCAGGTACAGCTTAAGTCTTTGGCTTCGCAGTTGTCGCTTATCGAGGAACGTGAGAGGCGCCGCATCGCTATTGAGCTGCACGACCAAATCGGTCAGTCTCTTGTGTTTTCCAAGCTCAAGCTTGACGAACTTCACCAATCTGCAACCTCCAGCGAACTTACAAAGGCTTTGGATGAAATCTGTAGCAATATTGGCAAGATCATTCAGGACACGAGAACATTAACATTCGACCTTAGCTCACCTATATTAAACGAGATTGGTATTGAGGCGGCTGTGGCCGAATGGCTTGATGTGCAAATCGGGGCCAAATACGGTATCGAAACTGAATTTGAAGATGATGGGCAGCAAAAGCCGCTGGATGATGACATTCGGGCGATTTTATTCCGCAATGTTCGAGAATTGCTTGTCAATGTCATCAAGCATGCCCAAGCAAACAAAGTAAAGGTTTCTATTCGCAGAGTTAACGAGTATATAGGCATCGATGTCGAAGATGACGGCAAAGGATTTGACGCAGTGGAAGTAACATCAACAGCAGCTAAAGAGGCCAAATTCGGGCTTTTTAGTATTCGGGAGCGATTGGAGCAGTTGGGCGGACAGTTTGAAATTGACTCCGAGGATGGACGCGGCAGTAAGGTTACGATGACAGCGCCGCTTAAACGATTGTAAATCAACAGTGTCCGGCCTGGCACCTGACGAATAAGCGGGCTGCTGTGATATTGTCCTCAGCTTTCAATTTCAAGCCCCTTACAGTGTATTAAAACAACGAACTCGTCTTGGGAGGTATTTCCGGATTTTACGATGGAAAGTCACCCGAGAAGTACCATCCAGTTTGCTTCGTGGTATTCTCAGCCTGCTTGTCGGCTCGGGTATTTGACAATCACCCGTGGTTATCGTTTTACGCGGGCGTTGCCCTGCCAGATGCTCCAGATCTGGTCCTCGTCTGCGGGCTGGGCGTAGTCGGTCAACAATGTCGTGACCAATGCACCGGTGGCCCATCCGAACTGAACCCATTTCTCCGGTTCCCAGCCCCTTAGAATGGCATAGAGCATACCTCCGACAAAGCCGTCGCCGCCTCCGATGCGGTCGAGCACGGTGATCTGACGCGGTTCGATTATATGCCAGTCGTCGCCGGCGGACATGATCGCACCCCAGAGGTGAGAGTTTGCACTAACGACCTGGCGGAGTGTGGTGGCGAAGACCGAGGCATTGGGGTATGCCTTTTTGACGTTATTAATCATGACCTTGAAGCTGTCGATCTTTTCGGCGATGCTCTGGCCGCCCGCCTCCGGGCCTTCGATACCCAGGCAAAGCTGGAAGTCCTCCTCGTTGCCGACGAGTATGTCGGCAATTCCGGCGATTTGCGAAAAGATGTCGTGCAGCTCGGCCTCGCGGCCCT
>DAOUVA010000223.1 GCA_030667885.1 Phycisphaerae bacterium | reverse complement strand
GGTACATTTTTCGATGAGTTGTAATGATAGGTTTTGAAAGAGGACAGCATTCCAATAATTATTGATGAGTGATTAATGATTATCTTTCGATCCCTGTCAATTTCTCTCACAAGCTGAACCCGGTAGCGAGGCGCACCATCGTTTCATAGTTTGCCATTACTCTGGGAGTTATTTCCCGGCCATAAGGGGCCGAAGACGGCATCAGAACAAAGCCTTTACCCGCCCCGCTGGTCCCATCTATCAGGGCTTTTTCGACAATTTTCTCAAAATCATCCGGCTCGCAATTCTCTACGTCAGCCATCTCCAGATTCCCGAAAAGTACCAGCTCTCCGCCGTATTTGCCTCGTACGTACTCAAGTTCCACATCCCCCTGCGGGGGCGGCTCAATAGGATCAATAGCTGTTGGGCCCATTTCTATAATGTAATCAAGAACCGCACGAATCCTGCCGTGACAATGAATCCTGGCAAAACCGCCGTGCCTTTGAATGGCCTCGACCATCGGCCCGGTGTAACGCACCACATACTCTTTGAAAAGACCGGGCGGCAGGTAAGGTTCCGTGGCATATTCGGGCCCGTATATACGCCACAAATGGCCGCTGAAAGCCTCGGCTACTCTTTCAGTTCTGGCCTGTATATGTACCGAAAGCTTTTCGAGCAAACGATGGAAGAGTTTCTGCTGAGTCAAAGCGATTACCGTAAAGTCTTCCATACTGAACAAAGAGGCGGCAGCGCAAATCGGGTCTTCGGTATCGACCATTATAATACCACTGTCGCCCAGCTCCCGGTCTTCTTCTATAAGGCTTGTAACATCGACATCTTCGGCGAATATTTCATCAGGCAGTTCCAAATAAGCCTTAAGATCTCCTGGATTTTTGAGAAGATGCTCCACCGTCCAGACGGTATCGATTTCTCGGCTCCGGCGTGTCAGTGCCGTCATATCCTTACCGCCGATTTTCAAATTTGTGAATGTAAAAAGACAGCCTTTCTCCATATATGTTCCGGTCTTGAAGAATTCATCGCGGCAATTGCCGCTGTCCGATGTGCCGGATTTTACTTCATGGGAACGAGGCTTAATGGGACTGCGCATACGAATAAGGTCTGTTTGTTCTTCAGCAAGCTTAAGCAGCGGCCGCCAGGATGGGTCGTTATAGATATTGAACTCATCCGGGTCCGACGGGTCAACCCGGAATCCTCCAATTTCATAGAAATTAACCGCCGGCCGGTCAACCGCCCTGCCGCACAACGTAGCCATCAATCTTTCGCGTCTGTTCATTATGATTGGGCCGTACTATTCGTTTATTACCTTCAGCTATCTTCCTCGACGGCGCCTTGCTCCGATTGTTCGCTGCGCTCTGTAAGGTTTTTGAACAGCGAACGAATGTTGAAAAACCCGCCAATCGTAACGACTATTGCAAGCCCTGCAAAAAGAATAAGACTTATAAAGAAAAAGTATGTCCAAAAGTTAATCCAAAAATTCATATCTAATTACTCCTTTATCTCTTCAGATGAGTCGCAGCCTGGAAACGCCAGAGAGCCAACCACCATTAATATTATCGAAAGAGCAATAACAGTTAATCCGACAATCTCGCTTGATACGTTCATACCTAACAGGCCCTGAATCGGCTTTAATCCCAGGAGGGCTCCAAAACCACATATTAAAGCCAAATATGCACCGACTTTACTGGCCCGCTTCCAATACAGACCAAATACCAATAAAGCGATGGCCCCGGTAAAATAGATGGCCCCGGAGATTGCCATATAATCCCATAAATCCTGACCTAAATCGTACCAAAGCCCCCAAACCAAAATGAAAATACCAATAGCTACAATAAATATTCGAGTCAGTAACAAACGCGATTTTGAAGACAATTCTTTTTTGAAACAGGGCGCCACCACATCCTGGGTCAGTACGGAACTCCAGCATAACAGGTAACTATCATGAGTGGACATAAACGCCGCCAGCATTCCTGCGGAAATGATACCTATAAAACCAATGGGAAGGATCTGGCTCAAGAATACGGGCATCGCCATCAGGCTTACCTGTGGATCTACGGAACCCCCTTCAGGAATAAAAACGTTTTTTAATGACTCATGCTGAGCGATATAGACGAAAGCACAAATTCCCAGAAAATACGGCAGAAGGAACCGCATGAGAAATCCGATAGAAGCCCATGTGTAGATTTTCTTAACAGTACGTGTATTCTCGGCCGAACAGGCACGAATAACAGATGTTTGCCAAACAGCGCAACTGACCAGGCCTAAAAAGAACATCCACACAACATAAGAAACACCGAAACCCTCGCCGTGAAATGGGTCGAAACCCGCCCGGCCTTTCAAGCTGGAAACTGTTTCAATAATGTTACTCCAGCCCAAATATCTGATAGACAACAAACTCGCAGCCAAAAGGCCGAACGATAAAACTACGAATTGTATATAGTCAAGAACCACCACCGAAACCATTCCACCCAGAGTGGTGTACAACAATACCAAACCCAGCAAGACAGACATTATAATATTGAGGTGAACGGATCGAGTCAGACCGGTAATACCCATCACAAAAAGAGAGCCGGCCTTGAGGAACATTCCCATATTGAGTATCCCAGACAATGCCAATATAATTCCGCCAAGAATGCGTACACCTCGCCCGAAACGCTTCTCATAGAATTCAGGTATGGTCATTACCTTCATACGCCGCAAGGGCACTACGATAAATCCGGTCAGCCCCACAATTAAAGTTACAATAGCAGCGGCCAGAGCAATGTGAAAGGCAGCGAAGCCGCCGGTAAAGCCTTTTTGAGACGAATACATCACCGTAACCAAACCCAATTCGGTTCCAATCATCGTCGCAATCGCCAGGAAAGTTTTCAAGCCCCGGCCGGCAACCATAAAATCCGTAACATTGGTTATATATCGTCTTATATAAACACCAACCGCTACAATGGTTATTAGATAGCCAACGACGATACACCAGTCTAAAGAGCTAAAATTGGTTTCAATTCCAAGAGCATTCCAGTCCATATTATTCTCCGTTTACAAAATAGCTTAACAACATACTTTATACTTTCTGCAAGTGCTACACAAAGAATCCTTTTTTTTTTAGAACATCAAACAGCAAATCAATCGAGCTGTTGAAAAACCCTTTCGATTACTTCGTTCATGGCCTCTTCCTGGGCAACAATCGACCGGACCAGTTTCATCTGTGTGCGGCTGCGATCGAGATTATGGTCATTGCGGTGAACCTTATAGTAGATATCACCTGCCAGATAATCTGTAAGAAATCTGATAAGCTGTTCAAAGGTGATTAGCTTCGCAGCAAAAGCAAGGTGCTCTTTTTCGGTGGATGTGAGAAAATGGCTGCTTTGCTCAGCAAAACCTCGAACAAACACTTCAAACATCGGAAGGTTCATAGCTACTTTAGATAAGTCACGTTCATCCTCATCAGCGAAAGTGGTCCCGGTTCGGATCATATCACCAAAATCATAAATCGACAGGCCCGGCATAACGGTATCCAAATCAATTACACAGACACCTTTGTTGGTATTTTTGTCCAGCATTACATTGTTTACCTTCGTATCATTGTGTGTAATACGAACGGGGATTTTACCTTTGCCGGCCAAATTCAGCAAGACGTCACAGATAGACGCATGATCAAATATAAATTCAATTTCGGGTTTTGCATTTTTCGCTCGATTACAGGTATCTTCTTTAAGAACACGCTTGAAGGTTTTGAAACGCTTTGGTGTATTGTGGAAGTCACAAATACTCTCATGCAAGGCCGGCGCCGGGAGGTCAACCAGCATCTTCTGGAACCAGCCGAACATTCGTGCCGCTTCATACGCCAAATCGACAGAATCAACGGTATCGTATGCAACAGCATCCTCTATGAAGTTATATACCCGCCAATAGCCGCCCTCAGCATCTTCGTGAAAGCATGTATTATCAACAGTACCGATAACAGTCAACTGGCGAGATGCCAGAAGCGGATCAATTCTCTGCATACGGCTTTGTATGTGTTCGGTTAGGCGGATTATGTTTTTCATAACCGAAGGAGGATCTTTGAAGACAGTGTGATTTATTCGTTGTAGTATATATCGGACAATATATTTGTTCTTCTTAGTAGTCAGAACATACGTATCGTTAATGTGACCACGGAGCAGGGGTCTTATCTCAGTTAGCTCACCCTCGATACAAAAATGTTTTACTATTGGCTTGAGGTCGCGTTTCACGATTGTTCCCAGAGGTTTTCCGGATAAAGACCTTGCTCTATCAGCTGACAAATACATTTAGCCGCATTAGCAGCATCTTTACGATAAGTAACTCCAAAGCATTTGTCATTTGCGTGCAGGACTTTCACTGTGACTTTTTCTTTGTTTATGAGTTCATCCACCACAGTTGGTATGAATAGCTCCGAATTGCTTTCATAGCCTCGTTCTTCGAGAAATCGGCCAAAGCGTACTTTGAGATGATCAAATATTGACGGCTGAAATCCCCACATATTCCTCGAAACAATTTCATTGCCGGTTAGAACATGTTTTGTTCCATCGTCCTCAAAATAACGGGCACCTGTCGATGTTTTTTCGATTTTTTTATATTCGATTATCCCCTTTAACAACATATTTTCGTCACAGCGGCACACACCCCTTGCAACAGATCCATATTCACTTAAAGTATCCCTGAGGGTATAACCAATCATTGCATAATCGTTGTAGGACAGGTCTTTTGTTGTGAGAAATCGAGCAATTGTATTAAACGCACCGGGGCCGTAGTAGTCATCGGCATTAATGACTGCAAACGGCTCATGGATTAAATCGCAGGCAACGAGTATGGCATGTCCGGTCCCCCATGGTTTGTCTCGGTCTTTCGGCAGTTCAAAACCATCAACACAGGTGTTCACTTCCTGGTAAGAATACGCTGTTTCGACAAGGTTAATAAACTTATTACCAATCTTTTCTTTGAACGCATCTTCAAAGCAATGTCGAATCACAAAAACTACTTTGCCAAATCCGGCATTTATGGCATCATAGATAGAATAATCGATAATTATTTCGCCGTTGGGACCAATCGGATCAATTTGCTTAAGTCCACCGTAGCGAGTACCCATCCCTGCCGCCAAAATCAATAGAGTCGGCTTCATTCAAAATCCTTTTCTTTGGTCCCGATATCATGTCCTTTTCTACCTACTCGCCCTTGTTCTATTAGAACCCCCATAAGCACCTATGTTTGGAGAGCCATAGAATCCCTGCCCGGCAAAACCAGTACCGCCGAAGGGCATGCCAAATCCGGGCATAAGACGATAATTAGCAGGCGCACTGACTAAATCTGTGATATTATAAATACGAGTTATAAGTTTCTTCGGTAAAGAACTTCGTGTTGCGATAATTATAACTCCTTCATCAACTACATATCCCAATTTTTCTGCGTCTCCTCCTGAAACCGACATCAACAGGATTTTCAGGTGTGTGCGTAAAGGAACTCTTGAAAGGCCATCGGTCCCAATAGGAGTTTCTCTATAAATGTCCGCATTCTCCTCCAAATCTTTCCAAAGCACTACGATATTTAATTTAGGTACCGTTGAATTACGCAAAATGTTAATTGCTTCACTGAAAGGCATATCAGGTTTAAAGCTCGAAGGATTTGCAGTTGCCCTTTTGACCTGCTTGTATGCTGTTTTGGGTATTTGCCTGGTCTGATTTTCCGAATTGATTCGAGCGTGCGGACTTTTCGAATTTGCTGCGTATGTTTCCGTGAGCAAAAGAAAAGCACTTGAAAGAGTAATGACTATTACGCCGAAAGATTGTGTTAGTTTTTCTTTTTTCATTTTTTGCTCTCTTTTTCTTAATAGTAACAGAAAGTGGTCCAATTCAAGGTATAGACACATCATCGTTGGGCTTAAATTTTTGGTGCCATTTTTGTGTCCATAATTCCTCCAGGTAAACTCTTTCTATATGGCTGTCCACAAATCCAATATTGGTAGCTTTTTTATGGCGGTCAACACAGAAACGCCCCATAAAGTATCCTTCACCGTGGGGATAGCCCGGATATCCTATCTCTCCAGTCAGGTCATCGGGCACTGTATCGTTTTCGAAAGGCCACGAACCGACCCACACCGAATCTCCTAAGAGCGGGACGCGCTGCTGAGCATCCGAATACTTCATATAGAAATTTGCCGCAGGAAATTCCGGGGCATAAATCGGATCGTCAGGCAATAACCATAGATTCAGTCCGTAGCTGCCTTCGCCGCCCATAAATCGCCACGAGCTATACGCTGAACCGTAGAACGATGCCTCAGAACTCTCCTGGCGTTTTGCCATAGGGCAAAACGTCACTTTCATCACACCCTCTAAGTGTTCTTCCGGGTTGTTCTTATAATCCTTAGCGCTCAGATATGGAGCCAATTGATGGAACCAATACATGCCGGATTGGTGAGAGAAGGGCATAGTTCGGTCATCGTGATCAAGCACGTAAAGATTCATAGCCAGGCACAATTGCCGGAGATTACTCTGGCAAACACTTGAACGCGCCTGCTTGCGTACATAACTAAGAGCGGGCATTAAAATAGCCATCAACAATGCGATAATGGCAATTACCACCAGGAGTTCGATAAGTGTAAACGCCCGACGTTTATCCATAATGGCACCTCAATTTATCAAGCACAAGGCCGGAAACTAAAATAATCGTATACTTATTGAGTCAATAATCAAGAGAAATGTTCGTTTTGGCCTGAAGATAAAGATTTAGTCAGAACTGGAATTGAGGATGGCGGATATGAATGACTCATTTTCGTAGAGCTGTTTCGCAAGCATGGCATATCCTTTGTCCAGGGGATGACTGGCATCGGCATACAACTCGCTGGGTAATACAGGAGCCATATAGTAGGCAATATTATTTTGCTTCAGCCAGAGAGCAATCTCACTTTTCATCTGTCGATATATTTCTATGCTCTCGCCTTTGAGCATGTGCTCGTTAAATGGACCTATGAGAACGAATACGCTGTTACCTCTTTCGGTCAGCAACTTAACCGATTTCCGGAAAAACTTCCACTGTAGTGACGTATCAAGCTTAACCCATGGGAAATCTTTTTGGGTAGTCCCTTTCTCTGTCCAGGAGACATATTCGTTTTGATTATC
>DAOUVA010000351.1 GCA_030667885.1 Phycisphaerae bacterium | reverse complement strand
GCCTTGTTGACAGGTCTTGGCCGGGACCCGGTGGGGGATTTTATCCTGAAATTTCTGCGCGAAGAGGGCGTCGAGACGCGTTTTATCTGCCATAAGCCCGGCAGACGCTCCAGCGCTGTGGTTCTGGGTATAGAGCCGCCTGATAGCTTTCCTCTGGTTTATTATCGTGATAATTGTGCTGATATTGAATTGACGATAGATGACGTTCTTGAAGCTCCGGTTTCCGATAGTAAAGTATTTCAGTTTGCCGGCACGAATTTGTCCCTGGAGCCGAGTCGCAGTGCGACATTATTTGGCGCCGAACTGGCCAGGCAGGCGGGGACAAAAGTTGTTCTCGATATAGATTTTCGTCCCGACCAGTGGCACGACCCGAGGGCGTTTGGAGTCGTGGTCCGTACGGCCCTTCGTCTGGCGGACATTGTGATTGGAACAGAAGATGAGATAAATGCCGCCATGTTAACGGATGTCAGTCATATAGAGCTTACTGATTCGGTTTCCGATACCCAGGTCAAGGGGGATGTGGACGAGGCGATTCTTAAGATGCTCTCGATGGGCCCTGAGGCACTTCTGCAAAAGAAAGGCAGTCATGGTGTTTGTGTCCATCTGGTGGATAAGCAGGGCAAAATCGAACAAATCGATGCACCGGGTTTTCCTGTGGAAGTGACAAATATTCTGGGGGCCGGAGATGCCTTTGCCGCCGGATTTCTTTATGGATATGTCAAAGATTGGGGGTGGTACAAGTCCGCACGTATGGGCAATGCGTGTGGGGCGATTGTTGTCACCAAACATGGTTGTGCCAATTTTATGCCTACTTATGAAGAAGTAATGACCTTTGTCGAGCCTTATGGAGGGCTTGAACAGCGATAATACATTCGTTGAGAAACTTACATTGAACCACGGTGTTTTTACACATATAATCCGAACTGTTGGATACTAATTATGAGAGAGTTTTAAGGCATAGCTTTTGGAGGTTTTGTTATGAGTGCTAAAACTGTTCGTTTAACAATGGCGCAGGCATTAATCAAGTATCTCACCAAACAGTATGTGGAGCGTGATGGTAATGAGCACCCATTTTTTGCTGGGTGCTTTGGTATTTTCGGTCATGGTTGTGTGTCCGGTATAGGCCAGGCATTGCAGCAGTATCCCGAGTTTCGCTATTACCAGACCCGTAATGAGCAGGCAATGGTGCATGCCTCGGCCGCTTATGCCAAGATGAAAAATCGGATGGGGACATTTGCCTGTCTTTCATCGATCGGCCCCGGGGCGACAAATATGATAACCGGAGCGGCTGTGGCGACAACTAACCATCTTCCGGTATTACTGCTGCCCGGTGATATATTCGCGCGTCGCAATGTGGCGCCGGTTCTGCAGCAGTTGGAATCTGAAATCACACAGGATATATCGGTAAGCGACTGTTTTAAGCCCGTAAGCCGCTACTGGGACCGCATCAACCGGGCGGACCAGATATTAACGGCATTGCCCGAGGCCATGCGTGTGCTTACCAGCCCTGCTGATACGGGCGCGGTGACTCTTTCGCTTCCACAGGATACCCAGACCGAAGCGCATGATTATCCGGTCGAGTTTTTTAATAAGCGCATCTGGAACATTCCGCGCAATCGGGCGGATAGCACGGCTCTCAAAGAAGCTGCCCGGTGGATAAGCGATTCCAAATCTCCTTTGATTATAGCTGGTGGCGGAGTGATTTACAGTAGTGCTGAAGAAACTCTCAAACAATTTGTTGAAAAGACGGGCATTCCCGTAGGTGTAACGATGGCCGGTAAGGGCTGTCTGCTTTATGACAATAAGCTCAATCTGGGTGCGATGGGAGTAACCGGGAACTTTGCCGCAAACCGTATAGCACGCCAGGCGGACCTGGTTATTGGTATTGGTACACGCTACAGCGATTTTACAACGGCGAGCAAGACGGCTTTTCAGAATCCGGATGTTCGTTTCGTCAATATTAACGTTGCTGAATTTGATGCCTATAAACATTCCGCTTTGCCGTTACTGGCCGATGCCCGGGTAACTCTTGAGGAATTAACCGAACTGCTGGAAGGTTATCATGTTGAAAAGGACTATCAGCAAAAAGCACAGCAACTGCATAAAGAATGGCAGGAAGAAGTGGACCGAATCTACGCTATTCGGAATAAACCCTTGCCGAGTCAGGGAGAATTAATCGGTGCTGTCAACGAACTGAGCGAGCCTGATGCGGTAATGATAAACGCAGCAGGCAGTATGCCCGGCGACCTGCATAAGTTGTGGCGTACGCGGCATTCGAAGAATTTCCATCTTGAATATGGATACAGTTGTATGGGGTATGAAATTGCCGGCGGGCTTGGAATCAAAATGGCCGCTCCCGAGCGGGAAGTGGTCGTTATGGTCGGCGACGGCAGCTACCTTATGCTGTGCAATGAAATTGTTACTTCCATACAGGAAGGATATAAGCTTACTATTGTTATAATGGACAATCAGGGCTTCAACAGTATCGGCGGGCTAAGCCGTTATCTGGGTCAGGAAGGATTCGGCACACGTTATGCTTATCCGAGCGATAACAAGCTTCCTGATGATGCATCAGACCAGGTCGAAGCACTTCCAGTGGACCTTGCTATGAATGCACGTGGATTGGGTGCTCATGTTATTGAGTGCGAGACGTATGATGATTTTGTTAAGGCGTTCAAAGATTCCAAAAAAACCGACCGGACCACGGTGATTTATATTCGCAACGACCGCTATGTGGGTGTGCCCGGCTATGAAAGCTGGTGGGATGTGCCCGTGGCTGAAGTAAGTGAGATGAAGAGCGTTAAAAAAGCTCGCAAAGAATGGGAACAAAACAGTAAGCAGGAACGATTTTTCTTTTAACTAAAACTGATAAATTGGCCTGATAAATATTCGCCATTGGCAAGGGGAGGTCTTGCGTGTCAAAAATTCGTATTGCGAATGCTCCATGTTCCTGGGGCTCTTTGGAATTTGAAGGCCTTGAAGGTAGGGCGATACCCTATGGGCAAATGCTCGATGAGCTAAAGGAAACGGGTTACGGAGGAACTGAATTGGGCGACTGGGGTTATATGCCAGCAGAGCCTGAGCAGTTGCACGATGAGTTGGCCAATCGGGCATTGGTTATGCTTGGTGCGTTTGTTCCTGTGGCATTGAAGAATGCCGATGCTCATCAAGCCGGAGTTGCCGAATCATTGAAGATTGCCCGCTTGTTGGCTGATGTCGCCGAAAGGGGCGGCTATGAACAATTACCATTTCTGGCTCTTGCCGACGATAATGGGACTGATGCGGTTCGTACCAAAAATGCCGGCCGAACAAGCCCCCAAATGAGCCTGTCCGATGAGCAGTGGAAAGTGTTTGCCCGCGGCGCCGAAGATATCGCCCGGGCGGTGAAATCTCAAACCGGCCTGCGCACCGTGTTTCATCATCATTGCGGTGGTTTTGTTGAGAGGCCTGATGAGGTTGTTCGTTTACTTGAAATGACCGATTCGGATTTATTAGGGCTTGTGCTTGACACGGGGCATTATACTTATGGTTGCGGAAAAAACGACCCAAAGGTTGCTCTTGAAGCCTTCGAACTTTTTGCCGAGCGTATCTGGTATGTACACTTTAAGGATTGTCAGCCCCAAATCGCCGACAGCGCACGCGATGAAGGCTGGGATTATTTCGAGGCGGTTCGACGAGGTGTGTTCTGTGAGCTTGGACAGGGCTGCGTCGATTTTCCGGCGGTACTGAGCTGGTTAAAACAGCGAGATTATGACGGCTGGATTGTTGTCGAGCAGGATGTTCTGCCGGGGATGGGCTCGCCAAAGGAAAGTGCCCGGCGAAACCGTGAATATCTGCGGGCGCAGGGAGTTTAAGAAAAGAGGTGTTCAACCATGGCAATGACCATTGGTAAGTGGCGGAGGTTGCAGCAGACAGCCGGTCCGAGGGGTACTTTTTATATAGTAGCCGTTGACCACCGGGGCCCGCTTCGTCGCTCACTGGAAACCGAATCACCTCAGGGCAAGACGAATGAAGCCTTGACATCTCTAAAAAAAGATATTGTGCGGCATTTGGCACCGGCCACATCCGCAGTTCTGCTGGACCCGGAAACTGCCGCCGGCCAGTGTGTGGCGGATGGTTCAATGCCTGCCGGCACCGGATTGATTGTTGCTTTGGATGCCGGCTCGACAGGCGATCCGTTAAATCGTACGACCGGCCTGGTTGATAACTGGTCGGTTGAAAAGACTGTTCGTATGGGCGCATCAGGTGTGAAAATGCTGCTTTACTATCACCCCCAGGCCCCTCAGGCCGGTGAACGGGAGAATCTTGTTCGGAGTGTGGCCCGGGAGTGCAAGCAATATGACATACCTTTTTTCCTTGAACCTTTATCTTATGCTTGCGACGATCAGAACAAGCCCCTACCGCCTGAAGAAAGGCGTCAGGTGGTAATTGAAACTGCGCGGCGGTTGGTTCCTTTGGGTGTTGATATTCTAAAAGCGGAATTTCCTGTGGATGCCAGCGCCGAACCGGATGAAAATATCTGGCGCGATGCCTG
This sequence comes from Phycisphaerae bacterium, assembly GCA_030667885.1. GTDB lineage: Bacteria > Planctomycetota > Phycisphaerae > Sedimentisphaerales > Anaerobacaceae > NIOZ-UU13. The sequence continues at coordinate 699 of DAOUVA010000351.1, read as the reverse complement.
CCAGAAGCTGACGGATGCAAGCGAGGTCCCGTGGGTATTGTTGTCGGGGGGTGTTTCTTACGATACTTTTTTGAAGCAGGTAGGCATTGCATGTGAGGCTGGGGCAAGCGGTGTAATGGCGGGGCGGGCCGTCTGGAAAGAGGCGGTGACATTAGATGTCGCTGCGCGAAACAATTTTCTAAAGAGTACCGGATATGAGCGAATGCAGGGATTAAAGTCGCTTTGTGAAAAGCTGGGGCGGCCTTTAACCGAAGTTTATGATGCCCCTGAGCCGGATTACGATTGGTATGTTGGATAGCCATGTTCGCTTCACTTTCTGTTCTTCTTTTCGCCGGGCTTTTGGGTTTGTTTTTTTTGGCCCATATCCGCATTTTTCTTCATAATCGCTTGTAAATACTCACTTTGCATCAATTTTAGCCTTTCGTCAAATTGGGTTTGAATTGGCTTTGTATTGGCTTAAATTGGGTTTGTTTTGGGTTAAATTGGCTTTGTTTTGGCTTTAATTGGGTTTGAATTGGGTTTGTTTTTCCACTTGGCCAAGTGCCTAAATTTACGTATCTCATTGTTTCAAAATTGTTTACGTTCATTTTGTCATTTCCAAAATTGGGTTTGTTTTGCATAAAAAGGGGTGGTTTGTCGAACATTCTCTACAGATGTAGAGGGTAAATCAGTGAAGAGTGAGCTAAAGTGACTAAAGTG
>DAOUVA010000229.1 GCA_030667885.1 Phycisphaerae bacterium | reverse complement strand
CGAGAGTCATTAACTGCGAAGGAAATACAAGAACCTATAAAAACGGGCAGGGCGAAAATATATATTTCAAGAGAAGAAAAAGAATTAAGGGTCAGGGAGCATGGAAAGAAAGGATTAAAGAAACACGCGATATCCAAAAACAATTCCTCCCTGCTTGCTATTCGGTCTCTCTATGCAGATTTCCAAGGTCTTTCCCCGGAATTTCAAATCTTTTATCGTGGGATATCTTGGATATCACTGACAAAGATTTTTGCACTGTCTCCAAGAGCATTGAGAAGAGACATAGATTCAGAAAAATCTATTGAAGATATACAAGTATCTTCTTTTGATTTGTCTTTCATCGCAGATAATATCAAGAAAGAAGGTAAGTACTATAATTTGTTCGAGGAAAGTCTATGTCATATTCTTGATTTGGAGGATGTTCATTTTGAAGCTGAAGATATCCCGACGCCTATAAAAAAAGAAGGTGCAAAGGAAAAAATAAAAAGAATGAGAATTTTAGGATTAAAGAGAATTGGTGACAGAATCTCTTTGATTGAAGAATATTCTGATGGAACTCTTGTTGTAGCTGCGACATTAGAAGCGTTATTCTCCAAAAAAGCCAGAGGACCAATACTATGTTTGGAAGAGTTGGAGAATTGTCTGCATCCAACTGCGATTGAAAAGCTACTTCGTTTTCTACAAGAACATTCTGAAGAATGGCCGGTCTTGATAACGACCCATTCCCCATATCTACTTAATGGGATTAGGCCGGAAGATGTTAATGTTGCAGTCGTTGATAAAACCGGGGCTACTCATTTCGAAAAAGTCAAGAATTCCAGACAGCTACGAGAATATCTCAACAAGAATTTAATGAGTTTTGGTGAACTGCTTGCAGGCAACTTCCAAGATTTCAGGGAGGGATAGATCCTATGGCTAAGGAGGAACAGGTCAATCTTTCCAAGAAACCAATTTCACTTTTACTTGTTGAAGGTGATACCGATGAGATATTTTATCAACAAATAAAGAATAGTTTTATAAAGGAATGTAGAGCAACAATACAAAATCTCCAAGGCCTATTTAACGTAAATAAAAAGGTTATTAACAGTATTGTTAATTATGTTCAAAAACATAAAGATGAACAAATTAGAGTATATTGTTGTCTTGATAGAGAATCAAGGTATGGCCAAGTTCCTGAATATGATATCAATAAAATTAAAAAATATGTGAAAGATGAAAATATTAGAGCCATTTTAAGCATCAACAGTGTTATAGCTACACAACAAATAGAATCATGGTTCTTTTACGATATCGATGGAATCTATAAATTCCTTAAGGTACCAGCAACAAAAAGAAATTCGAAAGCTTTTCGACCTCCTGAAAAATTTGGATATAAGCATTTACAGCGTCTCTTCGAAAGATATAAAAGAACTTATACAAAAGGAAAGAAGGCGGGGTACTTCATAAACCAACTTGATATCAACAAAATAGCGTCCAATTGCAAAGAGCTTCGTGAGGGGATTGAGCTTTTACAATCACAAGCAAATGATTTAACAAATCACCTTTTTCCTGCGTGAAGATATAAAGGTAGTTGAGTTTCTACCGTCCTTATCATGCTTTAAGCAAAAACTATAATAAGAATTCGCAAATTAAAGCAAAGTATAATAAGATGTGCCTGCAAGATACCTTGTTATGATTGAGGAGCGAACAAATATGACTATTCCCAATTACACACGGCGTAATTTCCTCAGAGCCGCCGGCACAACAGCGGCATCACTTGCAATCTCCGGCTACGTACTGGCTAGAGAGCGAACAACCCCAAAACCTAATATAATTATGATTCTTGTCGATGACCTCGGCTACGGAGACCTCTCCAGCTACGGCGCTAAAGACATGCAAACGCCCAATATCGACAACCTCATCGCCTCCGGTATGCGCTTTGATAACTTCTACGCCAACTGCCCCGTCTGCTCGCCCACGCGGGCATCCCTGCTTACCGGCAGATACCCCGACCTTGTTGGCGTCCCCGGCGTTATCCGCACACACCTGACGAACAACTGGGGCTACCTGGCTCCGCAGGCAGTGCTGCTGCCGAAGCTTCTTAGCCGCACCGGATATCACACCGCGATGGTCGGCAAGTGGCACCTCGGCCTGGAATCGCCGAACACTCCGAACGAGCGGGGCTTCGACCACTTCCACGGCTTCCTCGGCGATATGATGGACGATTACTACAACCATCGTCGCCACGGCAACAACTATATGAGGCTCAACGATAAAGAAATCGACCCCAAAGGACACGCCACCGATTTGTTCTCGCAGTGGTCTGTAGATTATATTAATTCACGCTCAAAGGCAGCACAGCCGTTCTTTTTATATCTTGCCTACAACGCGCCGCACACGCCGATCCAGCCGCCCGCCGATTGGATTAAGCGCATCAAAAATCGCGAAAATAATATCAGCGATAAACGTGCAAAACTCGTCGCACTAATCGAGCATCTCGATGATGGAATCGGCAGGGTGATAACCGCTTTGAAAAACTCCGGCCAAAGCAGCAACACGCTAATCATATTCACGTCCGACAACGGCGGCCAGCTTAATGTCGGAGCAAACAACGGAAATCTAAGAGCCGGCAAACAGGATATGTACGAAGGTGGTATCCGCGAACCTATGTGCGCCGTCTGGCCGGGCAAAATCGAACCCCGCTCACTAAGTAATCGCGTCGCTCTAACGATGGACCTATACCCCACTATCTGCGATGCTGCGGGCGCTGATATTACGCACAAAATAGATGGCCGAAGCATCCTGCCGACTCTGCTCGGCAGGGACCAGCCCGAAGAGGACCGTTTCCTCTTCTGGGTGCGACGCGAAGGAGGCGGGTACGGAGGACGTGCTTATTATGCCGCACGCTATGGCGATTATAAACTCGTCCAGAACAGCCCCTTTGAGCCGCTGGAACTTTACAACTTAAAGGAAGACCCCAAGGAACAGAATCCGCTCGGCAAAAAGCACAGAATGTATCAGAGACTCTTTACCGCTCTGCGCAATCACATTATCGAAGCGGGCGCCGTACCATGGGAGAAGTATCCGGTAGAAATAAAAAGCTCTTAGTCAAATGGTTTCGTTAATCAAAGAGGTAAAAATGAAAAATAGAAAGCCCATCCGAAGCATACTGATATATGTAACTTTACTACTGTCCTTTGCTTCTATCACCGCCGCCCAAACTATCCTTATTGAAGCTGAGGCCTTTACTAAACATGGCGGCTGGGTTGTTGACCAGCAGTTTATGGACCAGATGGGCTCGCCGTTTCTTTTAGCTCACGGTTTAGGCAAGCCGGTCAGTGACGCTGTAACAACGGTTACCTTCCCCGCTGCCGGAACATACCGTGTGTGGGTTCGCACACGAGACTGGGTAGCGCCTTGGAAGGCGCCGGGCGCTCCGGGCAGGTTCCAGGTGCTCGTCAATGGCACGCCGCTAAATGCAATCTTCGGAACCGAAGGTGCCCCCTGGCACTGGCAGAAGGGCGGGGCGATTCGGGTAACTAATCTGCGGATTGACGTTTCACTGCACGACTTGACCGGCTTCGAGGGCCGTTGCGATGCGATAATTTTTACGACCGATACTAATTTTGCACCGCCGAATGCCGGTGAGCAAATGGCCGCGTTTCGCAGCCAGGCCTTGGGCCTGAGTTCAAAGCCGAAAGACGCAGGCAATTTTGATTTGGTTGTGGTCGGCGGTGGAATCTCCGGATCCTGCGCAGCCGTCTCGGCTGCAAGGCTCGGCCTGCAAGTGGCCCTTATACAAAACCGTCCCGTACTCGGCGGCAACAACAGCTCCGAAGTCCGCGTCCATCTCGGTGGCGAAATCAACCTTCCGCCTTACCCGGCCATAGGCAACGTCGTCAAAGAACTCGACTCCGGACATCAGGGAAATGCAAGACCAGCCCAGTTCTACGATGACAACCGAAAAATGGGCGTCGTACAGGCGGAGAAAAATATCCACCTGTTCGTCAATATGCATGCGTTCAAAGTCGAAAAGCAGGGCGGCCGTATCGTTGCGGTCGTCGCCAAACATATTATCAATGGCAGCGAATTTAGCTTCCGCGCACCTTTGTTTGTCGATTGCACCGGTGACGGTACTCTCGGCTATCTGGCCGGCGCCGACTATCGTATGGGACGCGAAGGCAAAGAACAGACCGGCGAATCTATGGCGCCCGAAAAGCCCGACAAGATGACTATGGGCTCATCTGTAATGTGGTATTCCGCGCAAACCAATCAGCCGGAAAGTTTTCCCGATTGTCCCTGGGCCTTGCAGTTCTCTGAGGAAAGCTGTCAGCAGGCAACCAGAGGCGACTGGAACTGGGAAGCCGGACTCAACCGCGACCAGATTACCGAGTTCGAGTATATACGCGATCATTCCTTTAGAGCAATTTACGGAAACTGGGCCTTTCAGAAAAACCACAGTCGAAATAAAGACAAATATGCCAAACTTAAACTCGACTGGGTGGCTTACATCGGCGGAAAACGCGAATCCCGCCGGCTGCTCGGTGACATAATACTGCAGCAGCAGGACATCCAGAAACGAAAAAGATTTCCCGACTCTTTTGTAACCAGCACCTGGTCGATAGACCTGCACTATCCGGACCCGAAAAACTCCAAATATTTCCCGGGCGAAGAATTCCTTACCATCTGTACGCAGCCTAAAATCAAGCCATACCCAATTCCATACCGTTGTCTGTATTCACGTAACGTACAAAATCTGATGATGGCCGGCCGATGTATCAGCGTTACCCATGTAGCCCTGGGAACGGTCCGTGTGATGCGAACATGCGGTATGATGGGCGAGCTTGTCGGTATGTCTGCCTCGCTTTGTAAAAAATACAACACCGACCCTCGCGGCGTTTATCAGGACCACTTAAGCGGGCTAAAACAAATAGCAAAACGTGGCGTCGGAAAACTCAACTAAAAAGATGGTTGAGACTTCAGCCGCGAAGTAACCACAGCGTAAATACATAAGCACAAAATATGGAGAGGATATTTTGGCAAGTATGTCCTGCGCTCTGTTTCTAAACGACACTCAAATCAGGGGGTATAATAATGACACAAACTCTTTTTCCTCAAACTTCCACAGACATCGAGAAAGCTTCCCGTATTTACACAGAGCTTCGGCGGACTCGGCCGGCCGCGAAACGCGACCTGAAAAACTACGTTAAGGTCTTTCTCGGCATTGACGTGCCCGACAAAAGTATTTGCCCCGAACACAGCAGCCCGATGGATTATCTCTGGCACAGTTTTTCTGCCGATACGATTGTTGCTCCTAATTCGCGATACAAGCGCCCGGCAAACGCCGACGCTGTCATCTGGGCCAACCGTGCCGGCGGCAAAACCGAATTGGCCGCAGTCGCAACGCTCCTGGACTGTATCTTTAAGCCGAACTGCCAGGTAAGAATACTCGGCGGCTCCGGTGAGCAGGCAACCAGAATGTATGAATACCTGACCGGTTTTCTAAACAACGGCCTCGAAAATTTATTAGCCGGGCCAGCTCTCAAGACAAAATGCCGATTCGCCAACGGCTCGGCAGTCGAGGTCCTCACGCAATCACCAACCAGCGTCCGCGGCCAGCACATTCAAAAACTTCGCTGTGATGAGCTTGAGCTTTTCAATGAAGATGTCTTCGCCGCCGCAAAGTTCACCACACAAAGCACTCAAAATATCACCGCGGCTATGGAGCTTATCAGCACCATGCATCGGCCTTACGGCTTAATGCAAAAGGTGGTGTCCGCCGCACCTCACCTTGGAACGCCCGTATTCAAATGGTGTATATGGGAAGTAATTGAAAAATGCACCGACAGAAAATGCTCGCAGTGTCCTTTGTGGGATGATTGTCAGGGCAGGGCCAAAGCTGCCAACGGCTATCTAAAAATCGACGATTGCATAACGCAAATGCGCCGGGCCAGCAGGGCCGGATGGGAGGCCGAGATGCTCTGCAAAAGACCTTCACGGGAAAATGTAGTCTTCGCTCAGTTCGACCCTGACATACATATTCGGCCTGTTGATTACGACCCGAATCTTCCGCTTTACCGTGCACTTGATTTTGGATTTGTAAATCCTTTTGTGTGCTTGTGGATTCAGGTCGATGCCGACGGCCTCGTGCGAGTAATAGATGAGTATGTCCGCAGCAGGGCGACTATTGATGTGCACGCCGATGAGATTAAGACCCGGACTCCGGTATCCGAAGAGCAGGTGGCCGCTACATTTTGCGACCCGGCGGGCAAAAGTGTAAATGATGTTACCGGCACAAGTGCCGTTCGGGAGCTGCGCACATTGGGCATAACAGTACGCTCCAGACGAAGCGGCATCCTCGAGGGCATAGAGCTTGTCCGCCGGACCGTTCGCTCCGGCTCCGGCCAAAGTACGCTTCTAATCTCCCCGAGATGCTCACGCCTAATTGAAGCGATGCAGTGCTATCACTATCCCCACTCCCCCACCGCCGCCGGCGAACTCCCACTTAAAGACGGCATCTACGACCACCCCATAGACGCCCTGAGATACTTCTTCATAAACTACAACCACCCAGCAAAAACCACCACAAGAAGATATTAAATAGGTCAAATTTCAGAAAAGATCAGGGAAATCATGGAAATATTACAGAAAATTAAAAAAACTTCTGTTTTTCAGAAGATATATAGCACATAATGCCGATTTATATGGTATAATATTCTGTAAGGCAGAAATAGGAGGTGCTAAAATGAATATTGGCAAAAGACTCAAAATCGCAAGAAAAGTCATTGGTTACACTCTTGAAAAGGCTTCAAGTGTAAGCGGAATAGGCCAGTCCTCTCTAAGTGATTTTGAAAATGATAAAAGAGAGCCGAAGTTTTCCCAACTCAGCAAGTTAGCAGATATTTACCACAGAACAGTGGAATTTTTCTTAACCGATGAACCATTTATTGAAGAAGTGATGCTTTGGCGGGATAAACCTGATGATGATCAAAGGACAAAGATTGAAGCAGAATTTAGGAAGCTATGTGAACAATATCGCAGGCTTGAAATTCTCACGGATGAGGTGAAAGAATTTAAATTGCCGAAGCCAGATGT
>DAOUVA010000026.1 GCA_030667885.1 Phycisphaerae bacterium | reverse complement strand
GCCCGTGAACCCTGGCCTTCCTCGACTTTGCCGGTCATAACGGTTATTGTGCCATCCGGATTGAGGTGGAGACGTGCTGTAACAGACAATTGTCCGCCGCTGCGACCTCGCTGACCGAGAGAAACACCCTGAGTTACAGTAATAAGAAGCCCTGAGCCAAGTATTTGAACAAATGTTCGGCGGCTCAATTTAATCCCGGAGTCCGGAGCATCGACAGAGCCAGTAAAATGGGATTCATGCATTTCTTTTGTAGAGGTATCTTTTATCATGGTATTTTCACCTCCGATATCTGGGTTGCAGCGCGACGAACAGCATTTATTATTTTCGTATATCCGTTACACCGGCATATGTTGCCATTCATTCCTTCCTTGATTTGTGTGTCCGTTGGCTTCGGATTATTTTTAAGAAGCGAAGCAGCAGCCAATATCATACCGGAACTGCAGTATCCACACTGAATTGCTCCTTTGTCAAGGAACGCCTGCTGAATGGGATGAAGTGAATCACCGTCGGCAAATCCTTCGATTGTTGTAATCTTTTTCTTATCAGCCTGGGCAACCGGCGTAATGCAGGAGAGAGTTTTTTTGCCATCCATCAACACCGTGCAGGCGCCACACTGCCCTTCGCCACAACCGTACTTGGTGCCGGTCAGATGGAACTCCTCTCGCAGAACATCAAGAAGAGACCGTGCCGGGTCGGTAACGACTGTCCTTTCTTTGCCGTTAACGATCAGAGTAATTTTGGCATCCATAACTATCCTCCACTAAACATGGTTTTTCCAGACAATATCCGGCCGGCGCATTGCAGGCCTTTCGGTATAATATTATAAGCGTATTCCCCGACTATGGGAATAGTACTTTTTTATTCAATGTCCGCCGCCATGCATCATTTTCACAGCGTGGGGTATGACATCCAAAATTATTTCCAGACATTCTCGTACGGCTTTGGGGCTTCCCGGCAGATTAATTATGAGAGTGTTCTTCCGCACACCAGCTACACCCCGGGATAGTATTGCTTTGGGAGTCTTCTTGAAACCTTCAACTCTTAGAATTTCGCTAAAACCAGGGGCCATTCTTTCACACACAGAGGCCGTTGCCTCCGGTGTAACATCGCGAGGCCCCAGCCCCGTCCCGCCGGTAGTCAGAACCACGTCAATACCCTGTTCATCTGAAAAACTCGTGAGTATCTCAGCAATGGCCTGGTAGTCGTCTGGTACTATTTTTTTTTCAGAAACCTCAAAAGCCTCTTCAGGGAGCACATCTACGATGGTTTGCCCGCTTACATCCTCTCTATTCCCCTCAGTACAACTATCACTGATTGTCAATACAGCTACCTTAATTTTCATCGGCAATAACCTCTATTTGGTCACCAGTATTTATTACCCCTGCCTTAACCACCTTTGCAAAAATACCTTCTCTCGGCATAATACAGTCACCAATCTGCTCGAAGATTTCACAATTACTATGGCATTTCTTCCCAAACTGTGTTATTTCAAGCTCAACGTCACCCCCCAGCTTCAGTATGCTGCCGATTTCCAAAGCACACAAGTCAACACCTTCTGTCGTTATATTCTCGGCAAAATTGCCCGGCGCGACTTTCGCTCCTTTTGCAATCATTTTATCTATGGATTCGAGCGCAAGCAAACTTACCTGCCTGTGCCAATTACCCGAATGAGCATCCCCAATAATACCAAAGTCTGCCTTCAATTCAGCTCTGGGTACATTCGTTTTTTGCGTACCTTTTTCTTGTGAAACCGATATCGCTTTAATCCTGCCTTTTATAGTCGCCACTTTTTCCACCGGTTTTTTCAAGTAATTTTATGTTGGTTATGACCATATCCTTGCCTTTGTACTTCAGCATATCATAGATAGTTAGACACGCCGCACCTGCTCCTACAAGAGCCTCCATCTCGACACCCGTCTTGCCCGAAGATTTAACTGTCACAGTTGCTGTAATTGACTTGCCCTGCTCACTCAGATCGAAGGTAACATCAACCGCTTCAATCAGGATAAGATGACACATAGGTATTATCGCCGGAGTGGATTTCACCGCATTAATGGCGGCAACTTTTGCGGTCGCAAGCACATCACCCTTAATGCAAGCACCCTGCCTGACAACTTGAAAGGCTTCTTCACCAAGAACAATTGTGCCGCTCGCCTTTGCGGTCCTCAGGGTAATATCCTTGATACTTACATCCATCATTCCACTATTATCCGTCACAACTCTTATCCTCCCACCTTATACATTGAAAAATCTTCTTTCAACGAGTTCAGTTTCGTATAGTTGCCCTTTTCATTTATTGTCCTGCTCAGCAAGTCCCGAATTTGCAGGTCACTTGCTCCGCTGCGGATAAGTTTTTTCAGATCATAGGTATGAGCAGAATACAAACACGGCATGAGCTTTCCGTCGCTGGTCAACCGCAGTCGATTACATGAACCACAAAATGTTGAAGTTCGACCGCTAATAAAGCCTATCCCTCCCGCTGAATCTTTGACCTTGAAATTCAACGCCGGGCCATGGCTCTGCCCCTCAACTACACTACAAAGCGGCCCATATTTACGCTCGATAATAGCACGAACCTCACTGTTGGGTAAATAATCACTCGCCGGATTTGTGTGTTTACCGGTCGGGCTGTACTCTATAAATCTAATGGTAAGAGGTAAACGAATGCTCATTCCTGCGAGCCCCGCAATCTGCTCTTCGCTGTCATTGATGCCTTTTATTATAACGCTGTTGATTTTAACAGGCGCCAGACCCGCTTCTATCGCTTTGTAAATACCTTTCGTTACTTTCGGCAGCAGGTCAAATCCGGTAATATTCTTGTAACTGTCCCTTTGGGCCGAATCAACGCTAATATTTACCCGCTGTAAGCCTGCGGTTTTAAGTTGCCCGGCGAGCCCTTCGAGAAGCACGCCATTCGTTGTAAGCGCCAGGCTTTCAACGGCCGGTATCGCTGCGAGTTTTCCAACCAACCGGACAATATCTTTTCTAACCAACGGCTCACCACCTGTAAGACGAATCTTGCTTATCCCGCATTCGGTAAATAGTCCGGTTATGCGCTCTATCTCCTCGAAGCGTAAAATCTCCTTGTGCTCAAAAAAACCACAATCACCCAAAGGATTGCAGTAAACGCACCTAAGATTGCATCTATCCGTAACCGAAATTCTAAGGTAATCAACGCTCATTACTTACAACGCCTAAAAACTACTTTCGTTCAAATCAACCTGACTGGGACAACCGTTCCTTTTTCAATTTCCGCAACATCAACACCAATGCTAATCAGTCCATCCGCAATGCAGAGCGCATTAACGTGTGCCGATCCGTGATAGTCAATAGTATTCAACATACCGGCATCTGTAATCACAGCGGGAATCCAACTTTGTCTTTCAGTCTTCTTTCTACTAAAGGATTTACCCAATGGTATCTTAACAGCAGCAGGTTTGTAATCGTAGCCCATCATCTTATAAAGAAAAGGCTTAACCAAAAGCTCGAACAGTACAAACGTCGATACCGGATTGCCGGGCAATCCAAAGCAATAGATATTTTCTGCCAAACCAAAGACCGTCGGTTTCCCAGGCTTTATCGCCACCTTTTCGAACAAAAGGTTTATGTTGTTTTGCCTCAATATCCCCGGCACAAGGTCGAAATCTCCCATCGAAACACCACCGGAGACGAGAACCACATCATTTTCCTCAACCGCTTCTTTGAACATCGTATCAATGGCCTTGTCTGTATCTTTGGCAATGCCGTAATTTTTCGCAACTGCGCCCATGCTTTCAACCTGCGCAGTAAGCTGGAAGCTGTTGCTGTTTCTTATTTGTGACGGCCCGGGCCTGGACGTCGGCGGAACTAATTCATCACCCGTTGCAAAAACTCCGACTCTCGGCCTTTTCGAAACCACCGGTTGTGCACATCCAACCGAAGCAAGGACCGCGATATGCTGAGGCCTGATGCGCATACCTTTGGGCAGAACGACCTCGCCGGCTTTTATGTCTTCACCTTTTATGCAAATATTGTCAGCCGTATCTTCACCGACAAATCGAACTGTGCTGTCTGTGGGATTTTCCGTAAACTCAACCATAAAGACACAATCGGCACCTTGCGGCACCGAGGCACCTGTCATGATTTTGGCGCACTGGTTCGGTTCGATAGATTTCGTGGGTGTATATCCCGCAGGAATGGTTTCAACCACTTCAAGTTCATTGGCCAAATCAGCTCTTCGGCAGGCATAACCGTCCATTGCAGATTTGTTGAATGGCGGCATGTCCATATCCGATTTGACATCTTCAGCTAATATCCGGTTTATTGCGAGGGTGATATCGACATGCTCGCTACCGAGGCTATGAGCTGAATCCAAAACAGTTCTGAGAGCTTCTTCAAACGGTATCATTCTTCCTGCTCATAATATACTTGCCTGTAATGGCTCCTCGTATTAAGGTTCCGAAGCAACCATTTTATCATTATTTCCCTGTCTTTCAAGAAATATCTTTGCTTTTGACACTTCTGTGATTGCTATTCAAAGCGGCTCTCTGTGCGGAGAAAAACATAGTCGGGGATAGCTGAATTCACTTCTCAACAGTGATTTTCACTCGCTGGATAGCGTTATGCCCTGATTTGGGGAATGGACGGGGCATAGGCTGGGCAATACCATTGGCATCGATTGTCCGACAGCAAAGATCATATTGTCCCGGCTGTTCAGCCTTAAGCAGTGCTGCCCAATGAACGAGAGTATTGGGGATCGGCCAATGGTGCGGCTTACCGCTGGTAGTGTCGAACTGGCGCGGAATTGACGGCAGCTTGCCATCGGGAAGTCCTCCTCCCCAATTTTTCGGAGGAGGCAGGATATCCGCATCCTCCCACTCGGCCCTGGTAAAATAAGGGTCATCCTTCACAGCAGGTTTATCCTGCGGGGCAAGCCAGTACTGAACTTTGCTCAGACCAGACATACCCACTTGTGCAACTCCTGTTATCAGTGCCGCCTGATTCACTTTGAACTTCTTTGGCGTATGTATAAAACGAGCACAAGTTTTTAAATGACTTACGGTGTCATTGTTCCAACCCGCGTATGTATCGTTGGCCTGGAAATTATTCGTTAATATAATGCGATGGAGCCACTTCACACACTTATTGCCGTATTCGCCCGGGACCATCATCCGAACCGGGCCGCCTCGAGTAGGCGTAAGCCATTGGCCATTGAGTTTGTAACATAGCATCACTGGATGCTCGCCCGGCGGGTCTTCAAGAACACGGCCAATAGGCAGCGAACTCTGGAATCTCTGTTCAGGGTCGTCGTTATGGTAACCATAGTAAAAGAGACGCCGAACATTACCTGTCGGACGTGCTAACCATATCACATCCCTCAGAGGTACGCCCTCCCATAACCCCATGCCGCATGGATGACGGCCGTTCGTGCAGGTCATCACGTTCATAAAACGCACGGTTTTTGTCTCAGCAAGCTTCATTAGCCCATCGAAATTCATAGCCGTTCCGGAAGCCTTCGAAAGGGGCCGTTCAACTTCAGAGTTACTTTCGGGATCGGCAACAACCTCAAGCTCCCATGTTTCACGCGCCAGTCCTACTTCGCGAAGTTTCTCAGGCGGCAGTTTATGCGGCGGCGGTTTGCCTCGACCGAAAGTGCTAAAATCTTTATCTTGAGTGAGATACTCCAGTTTTGAAACCGCCTCAGTAAGCAGCGGGTCGATTTGGCCCTCATGCTCCTGGGCACAGAGCTTTGAAATACTCAGGGCAGTTACCCCCGCCGTGCCGAGCTGAAGGAAATAACGACGGGTTACGTTACTATGTTCTTTTGCGAGTTGTTTTATTCGATCCATAATGAAATATATTATAAGTATTCCCCATGCTCACCGTCAAGAATCTCCCGGCAAAGAAAATTTTGTTGCGTCATCATGCTGGCCACTATGACTGACCACACGTACCGATGAGCCCATAGCAGGTACATTTGGGAAACACACTTTAAATCGTTCAAAGCTCAGATAGCTTCTACCTGTGATGCGCCTGGCTACGTAAACGTCTGATGAACGGGCTTCATCCACAATTGTCCCATCCGGGGACAATACCGTAACATCTACATGTGTCCTGATAGCCCTCCCGACACGGTCACGCCGCCTCAAAACTCCGGTTATTACAAAACCATCATCTTGCTTGTAAGCACCGCTCCAGGCAATATAGACCTTGCCTGTATTATGCTGCTCTAAACTAAGCATGCCGGTATCTACAAGATCAACCCTATTCGTGGCACAACCTGAAATAATGATAGTCAGTATGCCGAAAACCGTTGCAATCACTAAACTCAATACTTTCTTTTTCATCATAAAACCCTCTAAAAACATTAAGTCTTTACAGTAATCGATTCATAAAGACTGGGAATAACGATTCTTTCAGTTTTTGCGGTAATCCATTCGTAAAGAGTAGGAATGACGATTAGAGTCAATAAGGTCGAGGAGACAAGTCCACCTATTACGACTATAGCCAATGGTCTTTGAACTTCTGACCCTGTCCCTGAAGTTATAGCCAGCGGCAACAAACCTAAGGCGGTCGTTATTGTGGTCATCAGGACAGGTCTCAATTTTGATGAACAACCGGCAATAACAGATTCCCGCAGCCCCAGGCCCTGCGCCTTAAGATGTTCGAATCGTGATATCAAAACCAAACCATCGGTCAGGGCTATCCCGAACAAAGCGATAAATCCGATAGAAGAAGGAATGCTGATATTTTCTCCGAAAAGGGCAAGGGCAAACACACCACCAACTAATGCTAATGGTATATTGAGCATAATCAAAAGTACATTTTTGAATGAATTGAACAAGCCATAGAGCATCACAAGAACCAAAAGCAAGGTGATTGGAACAACCACAGACAGTCTCTTATTTGCTGCCTGATGCAATTCGAACTGTCCGCCCCATTCAAGCCTGTACCCGGGAGGAAACATTACGCTGCTGGCAACTTCATCTTGAGCTTCCTGAACAAAGCCTCCGGCGTCTCTGCCTCTAACATTGCATTGTATAGAAATATAACGCCGTGTGTCTTCCCGGCTGATTTGCCGCAAACCTGTAACAGTATTGACATCTGCAACTTCATCAAGCGGGACGTTGTAGCCGGCCGGCGTGCGAATCAGCAGGTTCTTTATCAATCCGATGTTTTTACGATAGGCTTCGGCAAATCTGGCGGTTATGCCGAATATCTTTTCGTCCTCGAAAACCTTGCCGACTTCTTTGCCGGATATTGCGATTTGGATCGTATGTTGTATCTGGTAGTTGCTTAGCCCATGCCGTGCTATACGGCTGCGGTTCATATCGATTTGAAGTTGTGTCTGACCGGCGACCTGCTCAGTTCGAAGATCGGCTACTCCCGGTATCTGGGAAAGAACGTCATGGATTTCAGCCGCCTTGGCCTCAAGCGTGGCCATGTCGTGGCCAAAAAGTTTTGCTACGACCGCCGTACCGGCCCCCCCCACCAGCCCGTCAACTTCATGTTTGATCGGCTGGGAAAAACTGACTGCTACCCCGGGATAATCACGAATGCGACTGTCAATTTGAGCGACAAGCTCTTCCTGCGTTTTAGCGGTTTTCCACTGCTTCTTAGGTTTCAGGTTGACGGTTATACAAGCATAATTGGTATGATGCACATGTGGGCCGACTTCACCGTAACCGATATCAGCAATGACTTGTTTTATCTCAGGGAAATCCAGGATATCCTCGGCTATCTCTTCTGTGGTAGTGCTTATCTCTTTGAGAGATATGTTGGGATTCATATACGCAAGGACCTGGACAGTCCCTTCCTGGAGAGTAGGAACAAATTCCTTGCCCAGCCTCGTGAATACCCAAATTCCCATCGTCATCAAAAGTATAATGACCAAAATAACCAATGATCGCCGGCCGAGACAATGCGTCAGTATCGACTGATAGCAATTGAGAACCACAGGATGAACACCCCTGGCAATGTTGTCTCGACCTCTTTCTTTATGCAGCAGACGATAGAAAACCGGGGCGATAATTAGCGCATAAATCAGCGAGCCAACCATAGTCGTAGAAACTGCAAACGCCAGTGGCCTGAACATCTTTCCTTCGACCCCGCTGAGAGTAAAAATGGGAATAAAAACAATAATGATGATCGAAACGGCAAAAAATATTGGCTGGCCGACCTCTCTGGCAGCGCCTAATATTATCTCTGTGGGTGTGCTCTCGCTCTTGGTTCCGAACGTGGACTGAATCCTCTCCACCATTATGATTGTGGCATCAACTATCATCCCCAATGCAATCGCTATCCCGCCAAAAGATATCAAATCGCCGGGCATTCCATTGCGGTGCATCAGAACAAACGCAAAAAGCATAGAAAAGGGCAGTGAAAAAACCACGATCAAAGCATTGCGAAGGTTCCCTAAGAACAGAAAAGAAACAAGGCACACCAGAATAAGGCCGATCGTTAGTGCGTTTCTGACTGTGCTTATACTGTTTTGGACTAATTGTGATTGATCGTAGTAAGGGATTATTTTGACCCCTTCGGGCAAGGTCATATTGATCTGGTCTATTCGTTCCTTCAGCCGGCCGATTACCTCGAATGAATTCGCCCCGTGGATTTTATACACACCACCGATTACAATTTCTTTTTCGCCATCAAGACAGGCCACTCCTCGCCTGAACGCATTGCCGAATTCCACAGTAGCGATATCTTTCACAAAAACCGGACTGCTCTTGTAGGCGCGAATTACGATGTTCTCAATATCTTCTATTGTGTTTACTAACCCCAGGCTTCGAACAATCAGCTCTTCGGAACCTTTCTCGATAATTCCGGCCCCCAAATTCAAGTTGTTTTTTTGAACCGCCTCGATGATGTCATCCAGAGTCAAATCATATTCGAGAAGACGGTCCGGAAGCACTTTTATCTGATATTGCCGGACGTGCCCCCCCTGACTTATTACCTTGGCAACTCCTGAGACTGTTTGAATATCGCGTTTGACAATCCAGTCCTGAATTGTCCGCAGATCCGTAGTGCTGTATCCATCTGCCTCGATATAGTAAGACAGAATCTTGCCCATCCCGCTCGCG
The DNA here is from genome assembly GCA_030667885.1 of Phycisphaerae bacterium. Taxonomy (GTDB): domain Bacteria; phylum Planctomycetota; class Phycisphaerae; order Sedimentisphaerales; family Anaerobacaceae; genus NIOZ-UU13. The sequence continues at coordinate 7,148 of DAOUVA010000026.1, read as the reverse complement.
ATGGCCCCCATCTCCAGGCCGTGAGGCATATTCATGGTTTCCGGTATGCCTTCTTCAGCCTCTTTTAGCCTCTCAGAAATAAGCTGCCGGGCCAGGTAGATATCCACGTCGTCTTCAAAGTAGATGTTTACTGTAGAAAGTCCAAGTGACGATATAGAGCGTATCTTCTTGACACCTGGAATGCCCCTCATCGCCACTTCTACAGGACGTGTAACAAATTGCTCAACCTCCTCGGCTGCCATTCCTTCGAGTTCAGCAAAAACCTGCACCAGATTCGGGCTGATGTCAGGAAAAGCATCAATATGCAGCTTTGAAAGGGAGAATACTCCCGCCGCACTAACACCGACAAAGCACAAAACTATTAACAATTTATGTTTCAGTGAAAACTGAATTGCTCCTGTAATCATAATATTCCAACTCCGAGAGTTTTAATGAGCGTGGCCGGCGTGGCCACCACCCGCTGTCTTTTCGAGTTCTGCTTTAAGACGAAAACTGTTTTTGGTCACTATTATTTCTCCGGCTCGCAGGCCTGAGACAATTTCGACATACTTATCATTAGACCAGCCAATAGTTACGGGGTGAGCCTCGAAACCATGCTCATCCTGAATAAATACACAAGTCTTATCATCCACATCCTGAAGGATATCTTTGGCAACCACCAGTTCAGCTTTGCGTTTCTCCACCAGAACCTCGGCAGTTATAAATGTACCCGGCCGAAGCTGTCCTGAAGTATTATCCAGTACTACCCTCGCAAGTGAAGTTCGCGTTTTGCCGTCCACTACAGGTTCAACGTAATCAATAACACCTTTAGTTTCTGGCACACTTGATTTGGCGGAAATTATCACCTTTTGACCTTTCCTTATAAGACCTATATCTTTCTGATGGACTTGCAGGTTGACCCATACAGTATTCAGATCGGCAACCACAAAAATTTCCGAATCATCTTTGACCACTTCTCCTAAAGTGATATGCTTTTCAATAATTGTCCCCCCAAAAGGACTGCGGATCGGATACCATGCCAGTTTTTCATTTGTTATACGAACATCAGAAATATCTGCCTCCTGACCTTTGGCCAATGCTTTTGCTGCACATTCTGCACAGTTCGGATCGTTACATTCTTCCTCTTCTTCTATCGGTGTGCCCTGATTTTTTGACAGAACTGCAAGGTCATTAACATCTTTAGCAGTAAGGCCAAGGACATAAAGAAGTTGTTCAGCGGCTTTCAGTTCAATCTCGCGTGTGTTTTGGGCACGCTTGGCCTCCAGAAGATCGCGGTAAACTGTAAAGTTAACACTGTCCCGCATAGCTGCATATTGGGCATCGGCCTTCTTAAAGGCACTCTCGGACCTCAAAAAATCTTCTTTACTGGAAATCTTCTTTTCGTAAAGATCTTTTTCCCTCAGGTATGTTTCCCTGGCAAAGATGTATTCGGCATAGGACGAAACAAGCAGGCTGCGATTCATGCCCATAGCAGTGCCGTTCATATTCCGAAGAGTTTCCAATGACGGAGAACTCTTTAATGTCTCCAGCAGATTCACAGTATTGTCATAGACTTCCTGGGCCCGGGTAAGTTCTATCGAACAGCAGGATATCTCAGACTGCTTGGCCAGATAATCTACCTTCGCCCCGCCCAGCTTGGTGCTTTCGAGCCATGCAAGAACTTCTCCGGCAACAACAGCATCGCCTCTGTTTTTGACAACCTGGCGAACTATGCCCGGCACCGCTGGAACGATGTGAGCCAGTTTATTTGCATTGAATGTTATCTCGCCCGGGACACTTAAGTGAACTTCGAATTCCCCTGAACCAGCCATGTCAACTTCGATGCCATATTTCTTTATTTCCTCTTCAGATAATTGCACAATTGATTCATCATGCAACTCATGCTCAGCTTCCATAACAGCATGGGCGCCTTTTGTCGTAACATACTCACCTTCGCTCAATCCGGACAAAATCTGCACAAGGCCATTATCTTTCTTACCCAGTTCCACCCCGCGCTCCTCAAATGTTTCTCCGGCTAACTGTACAAATGCCATGGGTTTTCCTTCTTCTTCAACCACAGCCGACTCCGGCACTGCTATGACGTCCTGAGAGAGTACCTTTTGCTGCTTTACTTCTTCAGTCCGGAATGGTATTTCCCACTGCTGTTCCTTCAGAAAGCTGATACCTGCAATCTCTTCAGGAGCTGGAGCATGCTCGATGTCAGCCTGTGTTGCATAAACCGTCAAAGCTGGCAGCTCGACGACGTGTTCTTTTTCGCCTAACGGAATAATTAACGACAGTTTCCAAATGCCGGATTTCGGAAATGTCAATTTGGGAATATAAATACCGTCTCTTGCCGGTGCCTTTTCGACATGACTTGTTGACGAACCAGACTCATCAGCTAAAACAAAAGTAACAGGCCCTTTTCGCCGCGGCTCAAGTGTCGCCCTGTCCGTAACGTGGGTAACAAATCCTGTCGGCGTATTGGCTAATACAAATGGGTGCTCCAGAAAAATCTCGAAGCGCTCACCCCACACTGTAACCTGGGATGACTTTCCCTCACCCGAATGCTCATGGCCGTGTCCATCATCTAATTGTTCATTTTGGACATGATTTGAATCATATGTTGAGACAATTTTCCAACCTGCACAGACAATCGCCAAAATAACAACCGCCGTTATTATAAATTTTTTGTAGTTCATTTTCAGTCCTCACTTTTTGAAACAGTTTCGCTGTCTATCGGCCGTCCTGTTAAACGTTCGACATCAGCTTTAGCAGTATGGTAAGAAGCAAGAGCACCTAAATATCGCCCTTTCGCTTCAAATAAAGTTCGCTGCGCATCCAGTACATTCAAATAATCCAGCTTGCCCTGTGTGTAACCTGTCTTTGAAGCTTCAAAAACACTTTCGGCCCCCTGCAATACGTTCTTTTCCAGTTCAGTGGCCTCTGTGTATGCACTTGAAAGTGCCTGATAAGATTTGGCTAATTCCATTTGCACTCTGGTATAGGCCGCTCTTTGTTCTTCTTTTGCCCTGGCAAGCTCGTAGCTTGCCTGGAGTTTACCTGCCTGATTTTTGTCTGAGATTGGCAATGGAATCGAAATGCCAAACATTATTGCATTATCATCTGTTTCATTGAATCTCTGGAGCCCCCCACGAAGCGTAATATCTGAAATTACCTTAGCTTTTTCCAGTTCCAAAGCGGCCTTATCCTTATCAATTTCCAGAGACCAGCGTGCAATATCCGGATTCTGTTCAATCAGAGATGTTAACTCTTCAATTGACGGTATGGGCGATAAAGAATCAAGTCGGCCTGCTGCACTTATAAACTTCGGCTTTTTACCCGTCCAGGTAGCTGCCAGTTGTTTACGTGTGAACTCAAGATAATGTATAGCCTTTTGACGCTGAATCTTAATATTCGATAGCGCTACCATAGCTTTGGTCTGTTCCAATGGCGAATCTTTACCGGCATTAACTCTTTTAGTAACCGTATCCAATAATTCTTCAGAGACTTGCAGCAGTTCTTGAGTTAATTCAAGCCCCTGCTGCGCGGCCAGCACCTCAGTAAACGCCTTGGCAACTTTGGTAAACACATCCAGCCGTTTTGCTTCGTAATCCCATCCCGACAATTCTTTTTCCAGTGAAGCCAGTTTTGTTCGTTTCATGCGTTTATCCCCGAGTTCTATCAACTGGCTCAGTGCTATTGTTGTTCCTGCGGCATCAAAACCGCTGCGAGGTCCCGCCCCGCCTACTTCCTCAACTTCAACTCCAAGTTTCGGATTCGGCCAAAGGCTTGCCTGCAATTGCCTCGCTTCTGAAACTCGAACATCCCAGGAAAAAACCTTCAGCTCAGGATTATGCAGTAACGCCAAAGCCAGGGCCTGCCGTAAAGTAATAGGCCCGGTTGGCTCAGATATTTCAGGAACATCCGGATGTCCCACGGGTTTGGCTGGAGGCTGGAAAGTACTGAAATCCCGTCCCAGCGATGCTTGTTGAGGCAACGTAACATCGCCGCTTTGCTCCATACAGCCTGAAACACCAGCAGCAAACAGCATAACTAACAGTAAAATTCTAATAAACATTACAGTAATCCTAATTTATAAATCCGGATTTAAGTGTCTTCTAAAACGCTCAATTCATAAAGCATCAGAAGATGACAGAATGCTACCCAGCCATTTACATTAAATGTCTTGTAAATGTCATAGATAAGAAATGCTTATCCGGCAGATCAAACCAGCAGGACTACCGTGCGCAGAGGACTAAAGTAAGAAGTGTCGGTAAAACTATTTGAAGCTAAATTATAGACAGATGAATTGACCTTATCGGTATCTATAAGCATGTATGTTGATAGGACCGTAAATTTTGTAATTATCTTTTGAGGAGTATTACAAATCTGTACCAACTCACTGGAAATCGGTATATCTACACAGGATCCGCAATGTTGGCATGTTTCATGACCTGCTTTATAGGAAAGCTCGTTTTGATCTGGAGCAGAGGAAGAATCCGGGGCATCACAGCATTTGTGAAAAGCAGATTCAAGCTCAACATGGCCATCAGCACCAAAACACAGAACTTTCCAATGTGCTAAATTGGCTGCTATCGAAATGCCGAGAAGCACAATAACACATTTTTTATACATCTGTTTTCCTGTTAATTTCAACATTATTCAAGTATTTTACTATATCCATACGTAAAATACAAGCATATTTCGTTCTTCTTATTTGCTGCTATTATTAGCTTAAATATACGATATATGCTATGAAATGTTCCTTAAAATACAGGTTACAACAACAGATATATTGTTTATGTCCTCAAAACGCTCCAAATCTCAATTGCAAGCAATCACTGTTAAACAGTAATAACAAGAACGCATTATATTTCTTATCTTTGGTTCTTCCGGATAATGAGTAGGTAAAAATGGTAGATCAGGCCCTTGGAGTAGCTTGGAGAGAAAAATCGTTTGGGTAGAGGCTCAAATTTGGGTTGCTTGGGGGGAATTTTGTGCCTCTCGGCCCCCAAACGATTTTTCTCTTTCATCCGAAATACCAAATCCACCTATCCATTTTCCGGATGAGCCTTATATTTTCATTTCTGATAAGTTATTATATCTGTACCGTCAAATCTTCTGGTACTCTCTGCCGTCTTTTTTTACGACGGTTTATGGTCCTTTTCTCACAGTTGGCAGCCGGCTTATCTCCCGAAGCTACCTGAAGTGCTTCAAGAGCTGTCTCAGCATATAAATCTGCTTCCATTTCCTGCCAGAGTCCCTCGGCCCGGTTGAATAGTCCGCCCGATACCATTATCAACATGTCCGGCCATGCATTTACTGATTTGATCGTATCAATCAGTCTCCGCACACCAGGAGCCTGTTTTGGACCTGTACCATAAATTAACAGTATGTCCGGAACGTATTCGTTTGTAAAAGTAAGGATATCATCGTTTGTTAGTCCACCACCAAGAAATCGTACATCCCAGCCATTGCTTTCAAACAAATCGGTCATCATTTGAGCTCCAAGCTCCTGTATTTCTTCTGGTGCGCAACAAACAACTATTTTTTTATTCTTGCTTGTTCTGCGTGGCAGCTTGTTCTGAAGCTGATCCACTATATTGCGATTAACTCGCGTTGCCAAATGTTCCTGTATTGGAGTAATTTTGTCATTCCGCAGTAGTTTTTCAATTTCAACCATAATTGGCCATATTATATTTGTATATACTGAATTGGCAGGTATGCCGCTTTGAAGTGTTTCCTCAATAACCCCTCGACAAGCCTTTCTATCGCCCTGTAAAAGTGGTTCCAAATATCTGGCTAAAATGTTTTCCTTTATCATTGTCTAATCTCCTTTTGATTTCTTTCTATTTTACCTACCTTATCTATATTCCCATATACAAGTAGTTCTAAATGCCTACAATGTTAAACTGGGCAATATAAGTATCGGGTGGTGCCTTAAAAATACTTTAGTTAATTTAGGTAACATAGGTAATAGCTGAACCCTTTTTATATAAGTAACATGCTATAACACATTTATAGATAAGAGCTTATATAATATCAGAGTTTATTCTCCCTGAAATAAAAAGAGGGTTTACAACGCTACGGGCATGAAATATATGGAGGAAATATGCATTTCCATTCTTTAATTATTGGAACATTTTATAAATGCCTAATATTCAATAGAATACACCCAAATGAACCTGATTTTGCAATTGAATTCCTATTATAAGTATAAATAGAACTTCTTATAGGACGTAGCTATCAAAAAATGCTAAATATACTGGGATGATTATTCATTGCGGGAAAGTGACTTAATGGTACAAATAAAGATAGATAAGCTTATATTTGCTAAGCTGGAAATATGGAGAATATGGGTTTAATGGGTGAAATATTTTGTTTTTTTTGTTGATTTTACTGGACAAGTAGTCTATAATTCTAAAAAGAAGTAGTATTGTAAGTAGGATTTTGTTCTTTGATATTGAGAACCTTTGCTTTTTTAATTAGCTCTGTGTATCGGGCAATAGAAGGAAGGAGGTTTATTCAAGTCATTCTTAAATCATCCTGGGCAGGTGATGTAAAGAGTATGGAATAAAATTATTATCGGTCATTTTGTAAAAATTGTCTGCATTTTTAAATTCGCAGACACAGGTGTCTTAAACAGGCAAGAGAGATTTTCGATTTTTCCGCATCTTATCTACAAATGACAATCGAAATTCTATTATTCTCAATGATGTTTGTTGAAGGCAGCGGATGTTTTGGTGTGTAGCCAAAATATAATGCAAAATACATTTTGTTTGGAGGAGAACTATTATGTTTAGGAAATTAATTTATGTAATGACGTTCGTCATCGCGCTGAGCAGTACTGCCCAGGCAGGGCTGTACGTTTGGAACGGCAGCGCCGAGGACGGCCTCTGGGATACGGCCCTCAACTGGACCGTGACAGATTCAGTGTGGACCTGGCCCAACGAAGAGAATGCCGCCGACCCCAACTTTTCGGCATACGTCAACACCGACGTCCTCGGGATCGACATCATCGACGGTGGAGCGGTCACACGTGAGGACACACTGCGAATTAGAGGCGCCGACGAATTGACCACTGCTTTGCTTACGCTGGACAATATCAGTTCACTTTCCGTAAGCGGCAGATTGTCAATTGGAGCTGGTGATGCGCTATTGAGCGG
>DAOUVA010000362.1 GCA_030667885.1 Phycisphaerae bacterium | reverse complement strand
TTATGAATATCGTCCACATTACTCCAAGCGCAGGAGACAGCTTTTATTGTGAGAACTGTTTGCGTGATGCTGCTGTGATTAAGGCAATCATGAAAGCGGGGCACGACATTCTCTCAGTTCCTCTTTATTTGCCGTTGTCTGTTGATGAAAGCGATCCGGTCACTCAAGCCCCCATCTTTTTTGGCGGTATCAACGTTTACCTCCAGCAAAAATCATCTTTGTTTCAGAAAACTCCCCGCTGGTTTGACAAAATGCTGGATTCACCCGGACTGTTGAGATGGGTTGGCCGATTGGCCGGAATGACCAGCGCAAAAGATTTAGGCCAAACGACGATTTCGATGTTGCGTGGTGAGCAGGGAAGACAGATAAAAGAACTGGACAGGCTCGTCGAATGGCTATGTGCGCAGGATACAAAGCCTGATGTTGTGTGTCTTTCCAATATTATGCTGGTTGGGTTTGCCAGACGCATTAAGCAAAGACTTGGGGTGCCAATAGTATGTCTGCTTCAGGACGAAGATGGCTTTTTGGATGGATTGCCGTCAGAATATTCGGATCAAGCCTGGGAGATACTTGCCGAACGTGCAAGTGACATAGATGCATTTATCGCGGTGAGTAAATACTATGCAAATATTATGCAGCAAAGAGTGAATATTGCCTCAGAACGGATGTATGTAGTTCATATGGGTATTTCATTAGATGGATATGAACTGAGACAAAACGAACCTGAAATACCTACAATTGGTTATCTCTCCCGGATGTGTCCTGACAAAGGCCTGGATACGCTGGTTGACGCTTTTATACAATTGAAGAAAAATGAGAAAATAAAAAATGCCAGGCTGCGAATAACCGGCGGCAAGATGAGTAATGATGAGAAATTTCTGAATCAGATTCGGGAACGGTTAGCTTCTTGTGGTCTGATTGGTGATGTCGAATTTCTGCAGAATTTCGACTCTATTACTAAATCCACCTTTTTGGAGAGTCTTTCGGTGCTTTCGGTGCCGGAAAGGCAACCGGTTGCGTATGGATTGTATGTGCTTGAAGCACTTGCGGCCGGTGTGCCGGTAGTAGAGCCATCCAGTGGTGTTTTTCCGGAATTATTGGAAATAACCGGCGGTGGGGTACTGTTTGAGCCTAATAACGTTGCGGCTTTGGCGGCTGCAATAGAGAAACTGCTGCTTGAGCCGGATTGTGCCCGGAAACTGGGAAAGCAGGGCAGAGATGTAGTCTTTGAAAAATTTAATATCGAGCAAACTGCTGAGGAAATGGTGCGTATATATGGAGAAATAGCACTTTAACATGTGCGAGGATTATTATGCTCGAGCTTATTAATGTAACGAAAAGTTACCAGACACCGGGGAATAAGGACGGCGTCTGTGTTTTGAAAAACATAACACTTAAAGTGACAAAAGGCCAGTCCATCGTAATAGTCGGGCCTTCGGGCAGTGGCAAGAGTACACTGCTTAATATTATTGGCGCTCTCGATCGACCATCTGAAGGAAGGGTATTATTTGACGGTAAGGACCTTGCAGAGTTGAACGAGGTTGAGCTGGCAAGGATTCGCAACCGCCAGATAGGTTTTGTTTTTCAGTTACATCATCTTTTGCCGCAGTGCACAGTGCTCGAAAACGTTTTGGTGCCTACGCTTGCCGGCAAAACTCATCTGTCAAGAAAAGAGATTCAGGAAAGAGCGACAAATCTACTACAGCGAGTAGGGCTTAAAGATCACTTGTTACATAGCCCGGGTCAGCTTTCAGGTGGTCAACGCCAGCGTGTAGCTGTTGTCAGGGCTTTGATTAACAGTCCCAAGCTTTTGCTGGCTGATGAGCCTACCGGCTCACTTGATAAGGATGCCGCGGAGAATATCGCCGAACTCCTGGTTGAGCTGAATCGCAGCGAAGAGGTTACATTAATTACCGTGACACATTCGCTCAAGCTTGCAGAGATGATAGGCAACGTGATGGAATTAAGCGACGGCCTGCTGAGAGATGGGAGTCGCCAATGAGTTTGTGGAATCTTGCCAAAAGAAGCCTCAGCTTTTATTGGCGGACAAATTTAGGCGTTCTGCTGGCCGTTATGGTAAGCGCTATTGTTTTGACCGGTGCACTGGTAATAGGTGATTCAGTTCGTTATAGCCTTAAATCGATGGTAGAGGCTCGGTTAGGCGAAACGCAGTTAGCTCTTATTCCTAATAACAGATTCTTCAGAGCTGAACTTGCAAACGATCTCGCGAAAGAGCTTGATACAGTCGTGGCTCCTGTTTTACAGTTAAGAGGACTGATTGCCAACAGCGATGGCGACAAGCGGGCAAACAGGATCGAGGTGCTTGGCGTTGATGGACGTTTTTTTGAAATTGGAACAGCGCAAAATCCTCTCCGAGACAGTCCAAGCCAGACGATTGTTTTAAACAATTCCCTGGCGGCAAAACTTGGTGTCGGTGTAGGGGATGAAGTTGTGCTGCGGATTGAAAAGCCGTCTCTTATGCCGCGTGATGTACCCTTGACTCCGGATTCAGATCTGTCGATGGCATTTCGTTTAGTGGTAAAAGCAATAGCCGATCAATCAGACTTTGGAAGTTTCAGCCTAAAAGCCAATCAGATTACATCGTTGAATGCCTTTGTCCCCTTGCAATGGTTGCAGGAACAACTTGGCCGCAACAACGAAGCGAATATGCTTTTACTTGCAGTCAATGCAAGGGATGACATAACAACTGAAAAGGCGAATGAAGCTGTAAAAAAATGCTGGCAGCTTGCTGATGCTGGTCTTGAGCTTCGCCGATTACAGAATAAGGATATGCTGGAGATACGCAGCAGGCGAGTTTTCATTGACGAATCTATTACCACGGCCGCTGTCAGTACAGGTGATGAATCCTTAGGTGTTTTGACTTATTTTGTGAATGAAATAAGTTCAGGTGACAGAGCAACCCCATATTCTATGGTAGCTGCTGTGAGTCACCCGGCGGGAGCTGGTGGTCTTATACCTGAGGGTATGCAGGATAATGAAATTCTAATCAATCAGTGGCTTGCCGGTGACCTCGATGTTAAAGAGGGGGATGATATTGAGCTTACTTATTTTGTTCTCGGGCCGATGAGAGCGCTGCGGGAAGAGAAAGGCACATTTCGAATTAAGGCAATTCTGTCGATGGACAGCCCGGCTATGGATCCTAATTTAATGCCGGATTTTCCGGGTCTGGCTGATGCGGAAAACTGTCGTGATTGGGACCCTGGAATCCCGATTGATCTTGATAAGATACGTGGACAAGATGAAGATTATTGGCAGGAGTATAAGGGCACACCAAAGGCTTTTGTTACACTCAGGGCCGGCCAAAAGATGTGGGCGAACAGGTATGGTAATCTAACGATGATACGCTATGCTGCCGCAAAAGGACCCTCAGAGGTTATCGCAGGCAGTTTATTAAACAATGTCAGCCCTGCTTCGGTAGGACTGTTTTTTCAATCGGTGCGTTCACGGGGCATAAAAGCAGGAGACCAGGCTAACGACTTTGGCCAGCTATTTCTTGGTCTTAGCATGTTTCTTATTATAGCGGCTTTAATCTTGATGGGACTTCTTTTTGTATTCGGAATTGAAAGCCGGCGCGAACAGATTGGCATGTTACTGGCAGTTGGTTTTTCGCCGAAGCTGGTAAGACGGTTGTTGTTTATTGAAGGCGGCATACTGGCCGTACTGGGAGTTCTTGTGGGTACTGTAGCGGGGCTGATCTATACGAAAGTAATGATTTACGGACTCGCCACGTTATGGCAGGCTGCGGTAAGCGGTTCAGAAATATATTTTTATGCGAAACCTGCTTCTTTGTTCCAGGGGGCGTTGGCAGCGGTGGCTGTTTCTCTGTTTGCGATATGGTTGACATTGCGTAAACAGGTATCTCGGCCGGCTCGTGAGCTTCTTGGAGGTGGATTGGAGCTGCAATTCTTTACCGATAAGAAGGTCTTGAGGGGTAGAATCGGATTATGTGTAGCGGCGGCGGCAGCAGTAGGGGCGGTATTGCTCCTTGGTCTGATGGGCAATGCTGACAGCGCCGCTGTTGCCGGTGTATTTTTCGGAGCGGGGGCCCTGCTTTTGATTGCCGGACTTGGATTAACTCATGCCTTATTAAGAATGATAGCGAGCGGCTGGAATAATACGGTGGGGTCTCTTGCTGGATTAGGATTGCGCAATACAACAAGACGAAGCGGGCGGAGCTTAGCGGTTGTCGGTTTGCTTGCGTGTGGAATATTTTTGGTTGTTGCCGTCGGAGCCAATCGGCATAGTCCATTAGCTCAAGCCCAGAAGCGGGATTCAGGGACAGGGGGCTTCACACTTTTTGGTGAATCGTCTATAAGTATCCTCCATGATTTGAGCAGCCCATCCGGGCGTCAGTCAATGTCTCTGGATGATAATGCAATGGAAGGTGTGCAGATAGTTCAGTTACGGATACATGAGGGAGATGATGCAAGCTGCCTTAATCTCAATCGCGCACAGATGCCGCAATTGTTGGCTCTACAGCCGAATCGATTACAGGAACGTGGTTCTTTCGCTTTTACCAAGACAATCGAAAGTGACAATGGAAAAACAGATTGGGATTTACTTAATGAGAATCTCAGTGATAATGTAGTACCGGCTGTCGGTGATTATGCGACTGTGTACTGGGCCCTCGGCAAGTCTGTCGGAGATGAGCTTGATTATGTCGATGAAAAAGGCGTGAAATTTCGGCTGCGCCTCGTAGGAATGTTGAAGAATTCGATTTTGCAGGGAAGCCTGGTTATTTCTGAAGAAGCGTTTATCAAACGCTTCCCGTCGAATGATGGATACAGGCTTTTGCTTATAGATGCCCAGCAGGAAAAAACTGATGCAGTGGCTGATTTGCTTTCTACACGATTGAGAGACTATGGTCTGGCACTTACACCGACTACTCAGCGATTGGCCGAGTTCAGTGCTGTTGAAAATACGTATCTGTCTATATTTCAGTTGTTAGGCGGTTTGGGGTTGATTCTCGGCAGTTTGGGGCTTGGTTTGGTCGTACTTCGCAACGTGCTTGAGAGGCGGGGTGAGTTTGCGATGCTGCAGGCAGTTGGATTT
>DAOUVA010000120.1 GCA_030667885.1 Phycisphaerae bacterium | reverse complement strand
CACTGAAGAGTTACGCCAAGTGGATATGGCTGACGCGGAAAGGAGTATCGGATATATAATCCGGATGACATGAAAACACTGTTTCATATAACTACTTCTGAAACATGACCTTATGCTACAGAAAGTTTTGGTGTCTTATCTCATGTCTCCATTTTAGCACTGATTTGCTCTGATCCCAGCCTTCTTTTCTGCTTGATTTGCACCCCTATAATTACGATACAATGATATTATGAAAAAGGTTTGGATCTACAAAAGAAAAAATATCAGAGGCTGGTGGGTCGGTTGGTACGAAAGCGGCAAGCGTAAAGCCAAGGCTTTACCCAGCAAGGAACTTGCTGAACATTTCAAGCATATCAAATATACTCAATTAAACTCTGACGTATTTACGGGGACAGTAAATGCCGACTGGGGGCAAATGCTGGCAGAATATAATGAGGCCAAAAAAGTACAGGGTGTTACCGAAGGAACGCTTTATGAAATTGCTTTAAGTTTGAGGAACTTTGAACGCTTAGCTGGAAGATGCAATTCAAAACAGATTGCGCAAAATATTATCGATAATTTTATTCTCCAAAGAGGTAAGGAAGTAAAACGCACAACACTTAATAAAGACATCAGAAACTTGAAAACTTTTGTCAACTGGTGCAGGGAAAACAGATACTTGAAAGGGAACATAAAACTCAAAGAACTGAAAGAAGATGAAAGGCCTGTAAGGTCACTGAATAATGCTCAGATAAGAAAGTTGCTGAAAGCGGCTGAGCCTCATCGAGCAATGAAGATTAGAATCTTATTGGCTTTGGGCACCGGACTCAGACGGGGCGATATTGAACCATTGAAAATATCTGATGTTGATTTTGTGAGTGACTATATTACGACAACAAGCAAAAAGACAAGAAAGAGTATGGGTTCACGTCCCGTTTCAGGTGGAGTAATAGCAGAACTATCAAGATATATTTCCGAGTTGAAGGCTGGGCAAGAAAAGTTGTTTAGCCATCATTTCAATCACAAAAAGTGGAAGAAAATATGTAAAGATGCTGGGCTGGCGGATTTGAAATTCCATGATCTCAGGAAAACTTTTTGCTCTTTACTGGCACAAAACGGAGTTTCGACTGCTGTAACACAGAAGCTGCTGGAGCACTCTTCTCCAAATCTTACAAACAAAGTATATACAAATGTTGATCCTGTTCTGCGCCATGCAGTAGAGCAGTTGCCAGTTGGTGGCTGGCTGTAATGCTTCTCGAAAAACAAAATGTTTAAAAACCACCCTTAAAAATTGTAGGCGAAGCTGAGAGGTCACTATCAGTACTATGGTATCAGCGGTAATAGCCAAGCTATGGAGCGATACCATCGTGTAGCAAAGCGACTGATATTTAAGTGGCTGAATCGGCGGAGTCAGAAAGCCTCGTTCAACTGGGAAGGTTTCACTGAATATTTAAGGACCTGTAAATAAATTATCTTCCATTTTTGGCTGGCTGCGGCTACGGCTGGCTGCGTCAGCAAAACTCGGACTACCAACCAGTAGGCCTGCGTTTTACTTCCTTGCCAGCCTTGTCCTCGCTCACCCAAAAACGAAACCTAATTTATTTACAAGTCCTAAGGTACTACTGGACCCAAGTTTGCCATATCAAAGTTTCGGGCAAAAATGCCTCATTATGAGGCCGAAAACTGCAATTTTAAGGGTTTCCTGCTTGCAGGAAGACACTTGAGGTTCTGCCGGCCAGAAGTTTTAGCCTGTGCGACTTCTGCGGATAAGGTTGGATAGCAAAAAACACTTGACTTTGCTGCCGCAAGTGTGGTAGAATGCATAAATTGCAGTACCTTAGGCAAACTACCATCTTGAGGTGTTGTATTTATGAAGGAGGTGTGGTGAAAAAGGTGGATGGTGTCTATTTAGGCTTCCTAACTTGCAGTGGGGGGAAAGACACTGTTTCAGCTTTTAAGCTGAGCATTTCCGCTTTGGTCGCCTTTCTAAGTCAAATAAAGCAAATCAAGCCCAAAGCCGGTAGCAGGTTTGGGTTTTTGTAATATTCACGGACGAAAGGGCCGGATAACGGATGTAAAAACCTCGCAATCCGGCCTGGATTCCCAGACAAGGATGCAAGTGATTAGGTTTGCGCAGGCAGTGGGTGCAACCGGCGAGAAAAATATTTGTCCAGAAAATATTGGAGGATGGAAGTGATGAAACAGCTATTAACCATTGCAATTGCCATCGTAATGCTGGCTACAGGAACGACAAAAGCACAGATTGCTAATCCCAAAGACCCAAATTGGCCTGTCCCTGTCTGGCCGGAAATCTTTGAACCAAATCAACCCTTGATGAATCTGAACATAGAGATGCTTGACCCGGACGACTGGGATATTATTCGCTTGAATGGGCTGCTATGGGACGACATCAATGAGGAATATTATGAACCTGACGACCCCAATATCTATCTTTATGAATTGCCGGCCTGGTTTTGGACTGACGGTGAAGAGGATATGAAGATCAAGGTAGCTATACGGCAAAAATCAAATATACCGCTTGGCGATGCAAATGATCGTCATTTTAAGATTGCCTTGAAAGTAGACATCAACCAGTATTACAGCGAGGATGAATTCGGAGAGCCAAACGGCGATCCGAATGCAGTGGCACATTGGCATGGGCTATCGAAGCTGAGCATTGAAAACGGAGATGACGTTGACGTTGTAGCTGAGGGTCTGGCCATTAATCTCCATGAAATGTCATCCGGCCCGGAAGGTTACGGCTATGATGCCTGGCGTGGCAACTGGGTTACGCTGACGGTCGAGGATGTCAACCGTGGTGTATATATTAACGTTGAACAACGGAACAGGCAATTTTTAATAAACAGCAATTTGTATGACGATCCGAACAATATCTGGATGTATAAAATAACCGGTGAAAACGAAACTCTGATGAAAGTTCCGGATATGGACTCAGGAGAAGTGCCCCTCGATTATCCCGACAGCCCGGCCAAAATTGCCCTGAACTATACACCATTTCTACCTTCGGACCCAGCGCCAGACGATGCAAATCTTGTTGCTGATATGAACGAATACGTCAACATGCAGGGTATGCTGAGCATGGCGGCGATAAACGCCTTCATATCGAATCCTGATTCGCTTTTCAGCCATTACCAAAACACTTACTTTATAGATTATAACATGGCCGACCCCTGTGAAACGAGAAAAAGAATGTACCTGCCATGGGATGTGGATTCGATAATGAACAACGTCGAGATGGATATCTATGACAGAGGTGATGATTCGACGACGTGGCAGAATGTTTTTCTGGACAGCCCGACGTACCGGCCGCAGTACAATCAGATTACAAGGGACCTTATGGGGACCTCCCTGACAAAGTCAAATGTTCATTCATTCCTGGATATGATTCTGCCGGTATTGCACGATGCGCTGGATGCGGACCCATACAACCAGTTTGACGTACTCGGGCCGGAGTTCGATGGCGTAAATGAGCGTTTCAACAAAATCAAAACATGGTATTCTGACAGGATCGTCGATGTTCTCGACCAGCTCTGGTGGGATAAACCCGCTGGAACGATTCTACTGAACAGTCGTTTTGACGGCGATCCCTGGAATGCTGACTGGAACAGCGGCAACTGGTTTCAGGATGATGGCAAGTACAGGAGCAGTTATAACTCCGCAAAATCTGACGTAAGCAACAAAGGTCAAATGATCTCGGCGAATCTCGATGCCAGTGATGCTAATGCTATTCATGTGATTTTCTGGATACACAAGGATGCTCTGGACCCGGGCGAAGATGCGTTTTTATATTATCATAACGGTACAACCGCGAGTGATGACCTTAGACTCGATGACTTTGATGTGCTTGGTAGTGACAAAGAGTGGCTGTGTTATAAAGAGATAATAACCGACAGTAACTATTTTACTTCTGACTTTCGGATTATTTTTGACACTACTCCCCTTGATAGTTCAAAAGAGTATATATGTATTGACGACGTTAAAGTGACCAAGCTAATCCCGGAGCCGGATGAGCCTGTGATTTCCGGTTATATTCTCGACCCAAGAGACAGACCAATCAACGGCATAACGATAGCAGCAAATAATGGCGGAGGCTCGGATGTAACCGATGCCAACGTCCCGTATGAACTTTCAGTACCTTATGGCTGGACTGGTGCGATTACGCCGACAGACGCTGAATACACTTTTAGCCCGAGCGAACGGATATATGACGACTTTGTGGTTATAGACCATCATGAGCGATGGGCTCCGGATTACAGAGGTACAAGTATCTATGACTTTAATGGTGATGGGTATCTTAACTTCATTGATTTCAGCGTATTTGCTTTGGCCTGGCATAGTGGTTCGCTTGACGGTAACTGGAATTCAGCCTGTGACTTCGATCCCAGCCTGTATATAGACGAGGCCGACCTTGAACTCTTTGTCGGCAATTGGCTGAAATAAAGCTTTTTTGGCTACGCGGTTAGCGTCGGCCTATCAGTAGTGACAGGAGTGAAGAGTATATTTGGTATATTAATTCTAAAATGCCAGAATTGTTATGGCAAAATATATTTCAAAATATCCACATAAAGATAGTGTTTTGGCGAGTCGTCACGAGATAAAATATCTCATCGGCGAGTCAAAGGCCGCCGCGGTTGCGCAATTCATCAGACCGTATATGCGACTGGACCGCTATTGCAATCTGCGGCCTGAGTTGGCTTACCCTATTGTCAGTCTTTATCTGGACTCGGAAAACTTATGGCTCTGCCGCCAAAGTATGGAAGGCCATAAAAATCGCTTCAAGCTTCGCATCAGAAGTTACACCGAGGAGCCGGATTATCCTCATTTTTTCGAAATCAAACGTCGTGCAAACACTGTAATAATCAAAGACCGGACACGGGTTATGCCTTCCATCGCGGCGTCTTTGATTTCCGGGACATCCCGTCCGCCGCAAGACAATAGCGCCGAATGCAAGAGTCTCGAACAGTTCCTGCTCTATATGAACAGTATTAATGCCAAACCTGTTGTGCGAACGCGTTATCAGCGTCAGGCTTTCGAAGCCATCCAGGACAATAAGGTGCGAGTTACCTTCGACCGCAATATATCATACAACGTAACTTCCACTCCAGATATAGGGCTCAACGGCCAGGGCTGGCACAAACTGCAGTTAAACGGCGTTGTACTGGAAATCAAATTTACAGGCCGATACCCACTCTGGCTGAGCCAAATGGTCAAATATTTTAATCTGCGACAGCAGTCTTTATCCAAGTATGCCAAATCGGTAAAGCGAAGCTGTCTGTTGAAATTTTGTGCACCCAAAATACCTGCGAGGATTTATTAATTTATGAATCAGATTTGGGAAATTTTAGATGGAGTACCTTCAAGCAGTGGGATGTTTACACCGCAAAATGTGCTTTTGTCGCTATTGTTGGCCTTTGTGCTGGGACAGGTGCTGGCCTGGGTTTACTACTTTACCCATAGCGGACTTTCGTATTCAAGAACATTTGTACAATCACTGGTGCTGATTACTGTTGTGGTAGCTATAATCATGGCTGTCATAGGTAATAATATCATCACAGCTTTTGGCCTGATGGGTGCTCTGGCAATTATACGTTTTCGTAACGTAATCAAAGACACCAGGGACATAGTTTTCGTTTTCTGTACGCTGGTGGTAGGTATGGCGGCAGGTTCACAGCGTTATGCTATCGCCATAGTTGGAACAGTTGCCTTAAGTTTAATAACGATATACCTGCATCTGACCGGTTTTGGCTCGCATCAGCCCCACAACGGTTTTTTGCGGTTTAGCTTTGGTAGTCATATCGGCCCCAAGCATCCGGTTCTCACTGTCCTTAAACGTTTTTGCGGCAATTTTACCCTCATATCGGCACAGGATGACGTCATAAGCGGTTCCAGTGTCGAATACGCATACCAGTTGATGATACGCAACGCCATGAAAAACGAACAGATGTTGGCAGAATTGGGAAAGCTTGAGGGTATCAAGAATATCAGCCTGACGATGCAGGAGCAGTTATTAGAAGTTTAATTAACGTATGAAGAAAACAAAAACCACAATTTGTCGATTTGGCCGTTTGCACCTGCATATCCTGCCTATCCTGGTATGGTTGGGCGCAGTGGCATGCGTGGTTATATTGTTTCGTCATCGTAGCCAGCAATTTGAAGTTTTAGGGATTGCTCAGGGCCGGATGCATCAGGTTTCCGCTCCTGTTTACAGCCGACTGAAGATAGTTTCCGTTGAATTGTTTGAGAATGTCGGCAAGGGACAAATGTTAGCAGCATTGGATGACACACAATTAAACGCTCAGATAGTTACAATTGGCGCAGAGATAGAACATCTTGCATCACAGTTGGTTTCTATTGGCGATACCATGCTTGCAGAAGCAGCCAACCGCCAAACCGATGCAATTGCATCGCAGCGACGATTCAATGTTGATGTGGAAAATACCAGGCTTCGCATATTAGAGCAAAAAACATTGCTCGAAACCGATAAAGTAGCGGCCGAAGACTTGGCTGTGGAAGTAAAGATCGCCACTGAACTTCTGAAAAAGGATGCCATCGCACCTTACCAGTTGCAGAAAGCCCAAGCCCTTTACAATGTGGTGGCTAAAAGAATCGAAGAAAACCAGCACCTGCTTACCCAGGCCGAGCAGGACCTGCAGCAGGCCCTGCATCGTCGTGATGAATTTGCCAATCGCCAGACGGTTCACCCGTCTGTTAATAGTGCTCTGGAGATAATACGCAAACAGATAACTGTTCAGGAAAAACTTATAGCTGAGTTGTCAGTGCAGCGTGAGGCACTGAGAATTACATCTCCGGTTGATGGTACAGTAGTACAGATTCAGATCAGGGCAAATCAGGTGGCTATGCGCAGACCTGGCGAGGATGTCTTACGCAAACCTGGGGAAGTTGTTTTAGCTGGTGCCCCTATACTTGTTGTTGCAGAAAGTCAGCCCACCGAAATAATGGCCTATGTTGGCCAGGAGCAATTAGGTAAAGTTAAAGAAACAATGGTGTTACAGCTTGTTAAAAACACCGAGCCGGCACAAATTGTCAGTTCCCAGGTGGTTCGTCTTGGACCCACTATGGAACTGATGCCGCAACAATTATGGCGAAATCCCAACATTGCTCAATGGGGGCGGGCCGTACTGATAAAAATCCCGCCAGACCTGAAACTGCTTCCTGGTGAAATAGTAGGGATAAAGGGGTTATAATCATCGTTGCCGGTGATGTGAGCTACAATCCCGCGGCAGGTGACTGGTGGATAACTGTTCAGGCAAATGACACTACCAGTGGAGATAAGATAGTTAATAACAATGACCTTGGCTTATTGGTGGATAACTGGCTTTGGGGAAAACAATAGAGATGATTTATAATTCCTCAATAAAAAAACTTGTATGTTTGATTATATGCAGTTTCATGACCTTGTTCGGTTTGGCTGGATGCGGCCAGCATGATTATAAGGCCGAAGCTGATGAAGCAGTCTATAATATCATTGACCAGAAATGGCAGGATGATTTCAGCAGTAAGGCCAACTTCAAGATTAGCGATACCGCACCTTCGCCAAATGACATTAAAATCGAAAGAGTCATACCAACTTCCGGCATACTTACGCTGCCGCAAGCGGTAGCAATGGCGACGGCTCATAACCGCCAGTACCAACTCGAAAAGGAACTTCTTTACACTACGGCTTTGGATTTAAAGTTGTTTCGTCATGAATTTGAGGCCCAGTTTTTCAGCGGAGCCAGGCAAGGATACGGCAAAGCAGGTAACGAAGAAGGGGTTGGTGGCGAAGCGGACTTCGGTTTTCAGTGGCTGCTCGCCAGCGGTGCGAGAATCGGCACGAAAGTTGGTATCGCATGGTTCAATGTGCTCACCGGAGACATTCGCAGCGGTCTTGCTTCAATCTTAAGCGCGACCCTTACTCAACCTCTGCTTCGCGGAAGCGACCGAAATATTGTAATGGAAAATCTCACCCAGGCAGAACGAAATGCCTTATACCAGATACGTTTGTTCAATCGATTTCGCAAAACATTCGTAGTTTCAGTTATCAGTCAATACTACCTGGTTCTGCAGTTCTCTGACACTGTCAAAAATGCTGAAAATAATTACAATACTATTCTTGAGGTGTGTGCAAAAGTTGAAAAATTGGCCAATGCAGGACGTTTGCCGCTACTTGAGCTTGAGCGGGTTCGTCAGGAAAAACTCCAGGCAAAAGATACTTTGGTCCAGGCACAAAAAGAATATAAGCAGGTGCTGGATGAGTTCAAGTTTTGGCAGTTGAGTTTAGCGACAAATATTGAATTCCAGTTAGATGTTAATGAACTTGAAGCTTTAAGTATAGTAAGTAAACCAGCTCTTCCTAAGATTAAGGAACAGACGAAGGAAGATTTGAGCCCTGAAGCATTGGACCTGCTGGAAGATGAACTCGAATTACTTGAGCTTATCCAGAGCGATGGAACCGATATAGATCAAAACGATTTTCAAACTCAGAATACCTACGCTCAACTGGAAGAAATACACAAATTAGTACTTGATGAACTCAAAATAAAGCCCGATTCACCAGCTGATGCCGAACTTCAATCAGACCATGAGAATGAAACAGATTTTTCTGAAACAGATGTTATCGAAACCGCCCTGGCTCTGCGTCTGGACTTGGCTAATAAAGCCGATGCCATCTATGATGCCGAGCGAAAAGTTTTAGTAGCCGCCGATGGTCTTCGAGGCGAATTGAACATTTTCGTAGGTGTCGATGCTACCTCGCTGGCACGCTCTTCAGAACTACCCGGAGTAGGCGCTTTAGATGATGACTTTGTTGCCGACAGGGATCGTCCAAATCCACTGAGACGTTTGCGTGACAATAATCCGTTGAGAAGTTTTCAGGACCAGGCTGAGATTGGTATCGATTTGGAGCTGCCGCTGGACAGGGTAACCGAACAAAACATCTATCGCAAAGCCCTGATAACACTGAACCAGCGTCAGCGTGAGTATGAGGAAATGGCAGATTGGGTGACATTGGAAATTCGTCAAGCCTACCGCGATTTGACAAAAGCTGCCGAGCGTCATCGTATACAGTTAGAAAACCTTGAGTTAGCTCAAAAACGTTTCAATAATACTCTTCTGCTGATGCAGTATGGCCGGGCAAACAGTCGCAGAGTGCTTAACGCCCAGAACGATTTGTTTGATGCACAAAATGCCGCCACCGAAGCTCTGGTTGGTCACACTATTGCAATGCTAAATTTTTATCGGGATGTCGGAGTTCTCCAGGTCCGCCCAGACGGCATGTGGGAAGTGTCATCGCTACATTAGAGTTCCTGCTTTCATCGAGCAAACTTTCTATCGAATCAGATGCCCACCTTTTGGTCCGGTACAGTTACGCCCAGCAAGGCCCATTATACTTTTGACCCGAACAGCGAGGCATACACCGATGTTCTGGATGATGTGATAGGCCAGAACTACACAGCCACTAACATCTATGACCTTGACTGTGACGGCTCAATCGGCCTTGGTGATGTTATGATAATAAGTGAAAACTGGCTTGATGGTTCGGATGAGGCGCTGAGCAGATAAAAAACTGGATACATTCCAGCCGTTCAGATGAACAATAAGGTCCATTGTCCTCGATAGATCCTTGTCTCCGATATGTCTCCAAGACAAACAGTTTTTGATAAAAAGAACAAAAAAGAACCTCCGTTTTGGGCAAATACTCAACTTTTTAAGAAGTTTTTCAAAAAAATAGTATATATAATACTATTTTTGCTAAAAAAAATTTGATGTTTGGTGCCTTCGTAATTGCCCAAATTTGACCTCTGTGGAGACAAAATGGAGTCAGACCAACGAAGCGGAAAGACGGTACATAACCTATTGGCTTCGGCCCTTTT
>DAOUVA010000064.1 GCA_030667885.1 Phycisphaerae bacterium | reverse complement strand
TTGAAGCTCATCTGATCCATTATTTAACAGGCTTTAGAAGTGGAAACAGCACAACATCACGAATACTTGCCGCACAAGTTAGAATCATTATAAGTCTGTCTATTCCAATACCCAGGCCACCGGCGGGAGGCATGCCGTACTTCAGGGCCATAACAAAATCCTCATCCATAGTAGCCATCGACTCTTCCTGCCCTCGGAGTTGGATTTTGAAGTTTTCCTCCTGCACGGCAGGGTCGTTAAGCTCGGTATATGCGTTGGCAAGTTCCATTTTGCCAGCGTAGAGTTCGAAACGCTCGGCGTATTTAGGGTCGCTTTTTTTAAGCTTCGTCAGCGGACACAGGGCTGCCGGATAGTCAATCACAAAAGTCGGGACCACCAGATTGCCCTCAACGGTATTTTCAAAAACTTCATTGATTACAACCACGTCATCCATGTCTTTTTCATCAAGATCAAGCTCTCGCGCCCTTTTTCTAAGCGCGTTCATATCGTCAATGTCACAGCCGCTGTATTCCTTCAAAAGTTCGGCGTATGCGACCCGTCGCCATGGACGGGTAAAATCAATGGCCTTTCCATCAAATTCCAGCTTTTGAGTATCACAGTGCTTCTCGACGAGCTGCGAAATAAGCTCTTCGGTTAAATCCATCATCACGTTATAGTCGGCGTAGGCCTGGTAAAGTTCGAGCATGGTAAATTCCGGATTGTGCCAGCGGCTCAGGCCCTCGTTTCTAAAATTCCGGTTTATTTCAAATACCTTTTCCATCCCGCCGACAAGAAGGCGCTTCAGAAAAAGCTCCGGCGCAATACGCAAAAACAGGTCCAGGTCCAGACTGTTGTGATGAGTGACAAAAGGCCGGGCCGCTGCGCCGCCGGCTACCGTCTGCATCATCGGTGTTTCAACTTCAAGGAAACCACGCTGCTTCAAAAAATCCCGGATAGATGATATGATTGCGCTTCGCTTTTTGAATCGCTCCATCACTTCGGGATTCGCCCAAAGGTCAACATACCTTTGCCTGTAACGAAGGTCGATATCGGCCAGACCGTGGAACTTTTCCGGAGGCTGGCAAAGACTTTTGCCAAGCAGCGTCACGTCTTCGGTCCATATTGTAATCTCACCGGTTTTGGTTTTGCCGAGCTGGCCTTCTGCGCCGATTATGTCACCGAGTTCAAACAGCTTCGCAAGGGGCCACTGCTTTTCCATGAGCTTTTTGCTAAGCCCAATCTGAATTGTGCCGCTGGAGTCTCGAAGCGTCATGAAAATCAGCTTGCCAATGTCCCTTAATAGTACAATTCGTCCGGCACATTTTGCTCGCTGGGAATCATCGCCGTCTTTGAACCTGCTTTTAATATCGCCGGCAGGCTCTGACCCGTCATACCTGCCGCCGTAAGGGTCAATACCCATCTCAGAAATAACTGAGAGCTTTTGTTGTATTTGTTCTTCAAATTTGTTTTTGTCCTGCTTTTGAGCCAAAACCTTAACCTTCTTTTTTTACATGATGTTTTTATTGCTTCTTAGCGCCGGGCGGTCGTCTTTTAGGCCTTGCAGCACAACATCGAAAGGCGTACCGTTTGCCGGTCATAAACTTCGCTCGAGAAGTTTGGTCATGACAACCAGTCTCGCAACAGCCAGTTGTGCATCGGACGCCAGAACTTCTTCGGAGGGATGCTTCTCCAAGGGAACTTCTGCCGCATCGTGGTCGGCCTTGACCAGTACCGAATTCTTACGCTGGATGTCGAATCTTTCCTTAAACTCGTTGCTCTTTAATTCGACTTCAACATCAGGACCAACGCCCCAATCGTCCCTGCCGAGTTTTTTCATTGCGCCCCGGCTCTCAACTCGCTGACCCGAAGGCAAATGATAATATGCCATCGTGTACTTGAGCTGTCCACCGCCGTCAGGGTAATGGGCGATACCCTGGACACTTCCTTTGCCGTGAGTTCTCTCGCCGACCAGTATCGCACGTTCGTGTTTCGGGTCCGCCAGTGCGCCGGCGACAATTTCAGAGGCGCTGGCTGAATAACGGTTGATAAGCACCACCAGGGGATACCCGGGATGTGTACCCCTTACGTGAGCGACCGGATAAGTGGGAATGCCAAACCTCGAACGCGTGCTGACAATAAGGCCTTCGCTGACGAACTTGTCTGTTACGGCAACGGCACTGTCCAAAAGCCCGCCGGAATTGAATCTCAAATCAAGTATCAGACCCCTCATGCCACGGGCTTCAAGGTCAATAAGAGCTCTTTCTAAATTGGAAGCTGTGTCCGAAGAAAAACTCGTAAGCCGGATGTAACCAATTTTGTTCTCGTCGTCAATAACATAGAGCCAACCGCCCTGTTCGGTCCTTTGCCAGCCCCTTATAGTCGGTACAACTATTTTTGCTCGCGTAATAGTTATATCACGATTTTGTTCATCTCCGGGAGTTTTGACCGTTAACGTCACTTTCGTGCCGGCCGGGCCTGTTATTCTTCTGACGGCGCAGGTAAGTGACATATCCTTCGTGTCCTCCCCGTCAGCGGCCTCAATTATGTCACCCGCATCGAGACCGGAGTAGTAAGCAGGTGTATCGGGCAGCAGGCTGGTTACCGTAAGCTGCCCTTTTTCCTTTGTAATCTCTATGCCGACGCCGGTGAACTCGTTGGTCATTATCTTTTCGAATTCCTGAATCTGCTGTGGCCAGACCATAACGGTGTAAGGGTCCAGCGATGACAAAGCCGCTTCGGTAAACTGCGCTATCAGAACATTTGGTGATAATTCCACGCTGACTTCATTCAAGGCCAGGACCTTATCAAAGATTTCCAGAAACTTGTCTTTGGTTACACCAGTAAGTGACTGGTTGACTTCGTCAAGAAGAGCATCCAGAAATGCCGACCACGTCGAAAGCTGGTCGCTTCGAGGCCTGGCAAAGTTCTGGTTATTTTCCTGTATCTGTTCATAAGAGGCTTCCATGACCTCAGCAAGCATTTTACAGCGATTTATGGCCTTTAAAGACATCTGGCGATAGTCAACGGGATTGACATAGTTAAAATTCAACGCGTTCACCGCCTGCAGGAACATCTCCTTTTTCACGCCCTCATAACGCTCATTGCTGGTTTCGCATGGGCTGTCCTGAAAAGAAGAGACGATATTGGCCTTTTCGATAAGCTGCTCGGCATAGTCGGAATACTGCTGGTTTTCCTCATCAATCGCTCCAAGCCAGCTGTAGCAGGTTATGTATGCTTCGAGCCAGTCGCCTTCTGATTCATATTCCGCGGACTTGGCTTTGGCCTTTTGAAAAATTTCCGTAACAAATGGGTCTGTGAGAAGCTTTTGTTTTTGGGACTCGTCAGCGTATTCTTCGGCACTGGCGACAACTGCCAGAACAGACGGGATATCATTAATGTCATTGGCTTCAGCATCGGTTTGAAATTTCTTCAGAGACTCCAATTGCTCATTGTACTGTTTTTCCCAAGCTGACTTTCGCCTCTGGTCTATGGCCACGTATGCGTCGATGATTTTTCTCAGGCTCCCCAGCGAAGCTTGCTCGTCCTCTTGGGGTTGTTCAACCGAATCGATGAGTCTTCGGGCGTCTTCGAATTTCCCCTGATAAATCATCTCGCAGGCCGCTTTGGCAACGCTTGAACTTGTCGATACCAGGCTGGCAGCTTCACTCTGCTCAGGCCGTGAGGCCAGACCGTAACCAATCGAAAGGAAAAAGGCTATCGACCATCCAAGACCTACCAGCCCGACAACTTTCACGGTGCGCATTTGTGCTTTGGCAACCCTGTGAAAGGGCCCGGTTTCTGCGGAATCCCACTTGCAACGTTTGGGACAAACAAAACGAACAAGAGGCCTTGCAACCTCAGCCAATAAATTTCTCAACCGTTTTCTGCTCAAAATAAATTCCCTGAAAAGTTGTAACCGGTTATCAATCTTACATGCACTCAGCAGCCTTGCCGGAACAGCCCAAAATGTTCAGCTTGTGTTTAACCATCTTTTTAATCGCTTCACGACCCGGGCCAAGGTACTTGCGGGGGTCAAATTCACCGGGCTTGGTAACAAAAACCTCTCTGATTTTTGCCGTCAGAGCCATTCTCAAATCGGTGTCTATATTGATCTTGCAAACAGCCATTTTAGCCGCTTCGCTGATTGCTGATTCCGGTACCCCCATTGCATCGGGCATATCGCCGCCATACTTGTTGATAAGGTCCTTGAATTCCTTCAACACACTGCTCGAACCATGCATAACAAGAGGAAAGTCCGGTAACTTTTCGCTAATCTTCTGTATTACGTCAAAGGCCAGCGTTGGTTCGGTCTTGAACTTATAAGCGCCGTGGCTCGTGCCGCAGGCCACCGCCAGAGAATCGCACTCGGTCTTCTCGATAAACTCCACCGCCTGGTCAGGGTCGGTCAGATGCTTGGCTATCTCATCGTGGCTCACACCGACAACGTCTTCCTCAATGCCGCCGAGCTGCCCGAGTTCGGCCTCGACCACCACTCCGTGGTCATGTGCATATTTGACAACTTCGCCGGTGATGCGGATATTCTCCTCGAATGGATGCTTCGACGCATCAACCATCACAGAAGTAAAACCGTCGTCGACACACTGTTTACAAATCTCGAAAGTATCACCGTGGTCCAGGTGCATCACAATGGGTATGTCGGGATTCTCAGCAACAGCCACGTCAATTATGGCCCTCAAATAGCTCATACTCGCATACGAACGGGCGCCTTTTGATATCTGAAGAATAAGAGGGGCTTTTTCTTCAGCTATCGCGCTTATTATACCCTGAGTAATTTCCATATTGTTTACATTGAACGCACCAACTGCATAGCCGTTGTTGTAAGCCATTTCAAACATCTTTTTCGTGTCAACTAATGCCATTTAAATAATCTCCTTAAATCTTTCAAAAATTAAAAATAACTAATCACCCTTTTTTAATACTCGGAAGAACCACCGAGTCCCATATAGCTTCTTTTGCCTATCGCCATCTCTGGAACACCCTGGGGCCATATACTGAAAACAATCGCCTGCCTGTCCAGCGATTCGTCGGCACTATAGGTAATAGCACAATTAATCCTGTGATATTTCCTTACCAGCGTTATATCGCTTCGAACGTTGGCGCTATAGTCGAAATCATACTGCTGGGCAAAAACCAGCGTATAACGAGGGTCAAGGATATATGTCGCCGCAAAAGTAAAGGCATTCGAGCCCTTTTCATTCAGAACCTCAATACGCCGCAGGTACCTGCTGCCTATATAATAACTCAAATTCGGCCAGCACAAACGAGAAAAACCAATATTAAACTGCTGCACAACGCCGCTTTGCATATCGATGTTCATGTCGCTCAGCATGGCGGTTGTATCGCTGATGCGCCAGATGTAGTCCGAGCCGAAGTAATTCCGCCGAGGCCCGTATTGCTCGAAGCGGTGGAATATGCCCCCGCTTCGCAGATCGCCGTTGAAAATATCAGGTGCCGAGAAAACCCTCAACGGAACAATCGGCCTGCTCCAGATAAACCTGTCCGGGCCCGTAGCCATACCAACGTCCTCGGGGTCGTCAACCCAGACACCTTCGACGTCAAGACGCATCCAGTCAACAGTACGCTGCTGATTCGCCGGGCCACGCCTTGTCTGGAGACGCTGCGAGAGACCGACGGCAATCGTGTCACGCTGTTTCGCAGAAGAGTCGTTTTCGATATAAGCCGCAGCGGTTACCCAGGGTTTGACCACGTGTCGCAACTGGTTCAAATCCCACAGCCTGGAGTGGGCATTCGGATACACTTTCCAAAACGCCTGCGGGAACAGGCGAACCCCCGCCTCGCCCAGCCATATCTGGTCTTCGCCAAACGTACCAGAGTTGCTGCCGTCAACCAGCGTTGTCGTAAAGCCGCTCCGGTCGTCATAGCCGAAGGTACCAGCAACAAAAGGAACCATTTTAAAACCTTCTCCCTGCAGCGGCATATCAAGTTCGCTGCGATGAGAAACAAACGAAAAAACCTCACTGCTGATTGGCGTCGTGGTATGATTCCGTCCTATCTTCTGCTGCATACTACTGACCTGGGTATCGCTGTAAAAAGTAAACACATCGTCAAAAAGAGACTCGCCTGTCAGATGAAATTCCAGGGTGGGCAACTCCTGAAGTTCATCCATAAAACTGTTCATTCTCCATTTGCTCAGAATTGATACGGCCCTGTTGTCTTCTATACGTTTCAGATGAAGGTAGGTTTCTTCCGTCCCGACATTGAATTCGTTTCTGTAAAAAGCTTCTACAAAATCCTCGTCCGAAGACCAGCCGACACCTGTGGTAAGCTGCCATTTGTTCGGCAAAAACTGCCTGTGCCGCCACGAGAACCTGCCGCGGATATCCTGGTCAGGATCAATGTTTCTGCGCAGCGCATTCCTGCCAAGCCTGTCCTCGCCACGGTCTCGCATTACATAACCTAAAATCCTGCCGTAATAGTCTTCCTTCCTGTATTCAATTTCAACACCACCTCCAACACCGCGCTTGCTGAAGTGGTCCAGCGCAAGCGTGCTTTCAACTCCCTCAGGCTCCTCAAGCCCCAAAAGCCGCGACAGGTACCATCGCGTTTCTATGGAAGTTCCCCAGATGCTGTCCTTGCCGACACTTAAACTTTTAATGGGCACGTCGGGCCTCTGGAGATTGCTTCGCATATAAGGCCAGCGGAAAACCGTCGTCTCGCCAACCTTGAAACGCGCATCACGCATCTCCGCTTCAAAGCTGTTGTCCGTAAGCGTCCCCTCCCGCTGGTCCACTGACGTCGTGTCTACAATGTTAACATCCGAAGCCGTCATCGAAATCTGTGGTTTATAAAACTCGCTGCTGGTCAGCACCATTTCTTCGGCGGTGAACCGATTTTCCGCAACCTGCCGCAGCTTGGCAGCACGAACGTAAATCGGTATGCCACGCTTGATATCGAAATTGCGCATCACGGCATTTATGATAATCGCTTTCTTCTGCCTGAAGTCATAGTAAAGCTCATCGGCACGAATGGTGCGAGAGTCTTCGGTCATAAGAACATCACCGGTCATGTAAATCGCAACGACACCACTTTTACTAATAAAGTCATCGTCCTCCGGTTGCACGCCGCCACCCTGACCGGGCGAGCGAAAGATAACAGTGTTGTCGGCCTGCAACTCCAGAAGACCCCCGCTTTCATCTGTCTTTTGCCAGATATAAAGCCTACCTGTCACGGTTTCAATTTCCATCTCGTCGCCAGAAGGTGCAGATTCTATCACCGGCTGGGTTTGACCCGCCGGAGCAATATTAACAGGATAGATAAACTTAGGTTTCTTCTCTTCCGGCTCAACGGCTACCGCAGGGACAGCTTCAGGTTCTACGCCCTCTGCAGGCTCTCCGACAACGCCACGCTCTATAGGTTTTTTTACAGGTTCCTCGGCAACAAGCTCTTCTTCTTTCCACTCGGGAACCATCGCCTCAGGCCGGATAACAAACTTCGGACCGATAGGTACCGCAGCGGCACGGGCTTTCTTGTAAAGCGCCAGCGAACGAGGGTCAAAGCTCTCTCTTTTATCGGCAGTGACAAAAACCTCACCGCCAAGGTCGAAGTAAACGACCATCTCTTTGCCGGGTTCGATTATCACCTGCTCCAAATCAGTGGTCTTTGCAAAACGACCTTTCCCAATCGATATGTTGCCCTGCAGATAAACCCGTACATTCAGACGGGCATGCACCCGACCGCGAAACTCTGTCGATTCTGTCTCAAGCAGCGCGACAGCCTTGTCGCTCGTGAAATGATTCGCTCCGATTGACATCGAAAAGCCATCACGAAATACCAACGAATGCTCTGCTTTGGTTGCCTGGTAGCTTATGACCTCCGCCCCCGACAAATGCAAATCCTGCCCGACAAATGACCGGGCCTGGCCGTTCTCTATGGCAGACAAATTCCCCGCCGTAAAGGCCACAAAACAAAACAAAAACAAGATTAAAAGCGTCTTCCTGCCCATATCAAATTTTTCATGCCCTCTAAAATCCAGTCTCAAGCTGATATTCCTGCAAATTATAGCCGCTTGTGCCGGTAAAGCCAGTAAAAACCCACAAAAACAATCATAACTTGATTTATACCCGACAATCCGCTAAAACCGACGCAAAACACTATAAAAGGCAGGCAAGATGGCCAAAAGACCATACTCCCAATACCAGAAGAACGCAATCTCGCAGTACTACAACAACCTCGACACGATAATGCTCCAGAAGCTCAGCGAGCTTGTAACAGAACTTTATCTCGCCGAAACACCCGCCAAAAAAGACCGCCTCTGGCAAAGGGCACATAAGGCCATGAAAAATCTCAAAATACCACCCAAAATCATCGAACACATAATCGCCAAAAAAGATGCCGAAATCCTCGCAAAAAACCTAAAAGACTGGCTCGCAAAATCTCATAAATAAAAAAAAATAAACCACCCACAACACCAACCAAAACTAAAAACTTCAAATCCTCCCAAATTTATTTGGGGGTCTTCTTCCTTTTGTGACTTAGCCCCCAGCCCGCACGCTGGGGGTATGTTTTTATTGGGGGTTCACGCGCCGGTGTTTTTTGGCTTGACTGGGTCTGGAAAGTGGCTATAATTGGCCGAGTAACTTCTCTGAGCGATAAACAACCACGGCGATAAACAACAAGGGGAGTCTTTTACTCTTCATGCTAAAAACGCTTGGCCATGGAGACATTTCGGAGACATGGTAACGAGACTAAAAGTTTATGAATTAGGAGAGCAAATCTCAGAGTTCATCCTGCTCCAGTATCAATAACTGTAAACAATCATTCGTGCCTCAAAGCGACTATTGGATCTACCTTCGCTGCACTTGCGGCTGGATACAGCCCAAAAACAATGCCGACGCCAACACTGATAAAAAATGGAAGCAATATGCTTTCTACTGTTATAACGGTCGGCATCTTGGCAAAATAAGTAATGATACATGGAATGGCTATTCCTAAAGCAAGGCCGACTATACCGCCAAGAGTCGAAAGTACAACAGTCTCTATTAGAAACTGAATTATAATCTGCTTTCTTTTGGCACCTATGGCTCTGCGGATGCCTATTTCACGTGTACGCTCTGTCACTGAAGCCAGCATAATGTTCATAATACCTATACCACCGACCAAAAGACTTATACTCGCAATGGAGCCAAGCACAATATTGAAAGTTCTTTTAGTTGCTTCTGCCTGTTTTAATAAAGCAAGTGGGACATTAACTTCGTAATCTTTTTTCTCGTGAAAGCTTTGTAACATACGTTCAATTCCTGCTGCAGTTTGTACAACATTTTCTGTTTTATCGACTTGTACAATGATTTGATGTAATTCCACTAATTCTCTTGTTCTGCTGCCCGCGGTTCTCTTTGAAAATATATCTCCATAGTATTGACGTACCGTGCTTAGTGGAATATATGCATCAATTTGCTGGTCTGGTATCTGGATATTTCCAGCCTGACCGGATTCACTTTTAATGATTCCAATAACCTCAAAATAGTCCCCGCCTATTTTGATTGTCTGGCCAATTGTATTCCTGGTAGCTAATAACTTCCTTGCTCCGTATTCAGTAAGTACGGTTACCGCAGAAGATTCCAAATCCTCTTTTTTATTGTAAACTCTTCCCGCAAGAATCTGCCTTGGCACTAACTCAAACCATTCCTGAGTAGTACCTACTATTCGCAGTTCCAAAGTGTTTGAGCCAAGACGTGATTCTTTACGTATCAGCTTAGCTGGTGCCACTTTACGAATGTTTTTGAAACCTTCGCTTATTCTCTCGTGATCAAGATATGTCAATCCATAGATGCTCATATGAGAATGCTGCGTACTGCTGGATTCTTCTTCGATAGACTTAATAGAACTGACAATTATATTATTACTGCCGAGTTTCTGGATTTGATTAAGTGCTTCTTTACTGGCACCTTCTCCAACTGCTAACATAGCAACAACGCTTCCTACTCCGAAAACAACACCAAGCATCGTTAAAAAAGAACGGAGCTTGTGTAGAAGAAGGTTCTCGATGCCAAGCCATATATTTCTGATAAACCTTGATTGCTTCATTATCAGTTCTCTTCTATGCTGTCAATAAAACCATCTTTCATATGCAGCCGATTTTTAGCATAAGCTGCAATATTAGGTTCGTGGGTAATCATAATAATAGTTTTACCTTCACTGTTTAATTCAGCAAGCAAATCCATAATCTGTTCACCCGTGGAACTGTCCAGATTACCAGTTGGTTCATCAGCCAGGATGATATGAGGCTCTCCTGCCAGGGCACGTGCGATAGCAACTCGCTGCATTTGGCCTCCGGACAATTCTGAAGGGCGATGATTGAGCCGGTCTCCAAGCCCTACCTTTAAAGCCATTTCTTTCGCCTGCTTTCTGCTCTCTTCTGCGTCCAATCCAAGATAATACAACGGCAGTTCAATATTTCTTTGTACGGTCAACTGAGGAATCAGATTGAAGCTTTGGAAAATAAATCCCACATATTTAAGACGAATATCACTCAATGAATCATCGTTTAATAAACTTACATCCTGGTCTTCAAGAAAATATTGTCCCGATGTAGGACGGTCGAGACAGCCGAGTATGTTCATCATCGTACTTTTGCCGGAACCACTGGGGCCCATGATAGCCCAGAAGCTGCCCTTTGCAAAAGATACGTTCACACCATTAAGGGCTTTGACCTGCTGGGTGCCCATTTCATATGTCTTGTGAATATTATCAAATCTTATGATATTCATAGCTTCAAATCATATCAACGTTAGTTCTTTTCTTCAGTGTTCTTCTTTTCAGAATCTTCAGGTCGAGAGCTACGCCGCTCTTTACGGATTTTCTCTCTTTCTTCCGGAGACATTTCCTGGAATCGTTTTCTCATCTCTTCTCGTTTCTCAGGATCAAGGTTTTCAGACCTTAGCTTTCGTTCTTTAGTACCAGAAGTGCCATCTCCCGGTCTATCAGATTCATTATCTGTTTCTTCTGTTTTTATGGCGTTAAGACGTTCTGATATCTTCTGTTGCAGTCCTTCAGCAGAAGGTTGTCCTTGCAGATCATTATGATTCTCGGAACCTACCGCTGCTGATTTCAACGGCGGGTTCAGCAAAACGACCTCTCCCTCATCCAGACCCTCGAGAATATGAATCATTTTATTATTGTCGAGACCTGTTTTTACCTTTCTTGGTTCGGATGAATCCCCAGTCTGGACATAAACAGTAGGCTCTGTTCCAACACGCATAACTGCCTGCATCGGGACACAAATAGCATCTTTATATTGCTCAATAATAATCTCAGCCTGACAACTCATTCCGGTTCTCAGAATTTCATTATTTCCATCGATATAGATTTCTGAATTGTAAACTTTAAGATCAGGGTTCATCCACATGCTTTGTGCGTCTGGCAAGGGGGCAATCTGTTCTACCGTGCCATAGAAAG
This sequence comes from Phycisphaerae bacterium, assembly GCA_030667885.1. Classification (GTDB taxonomy): domain Bacteria; phylum Planctomycetota; class Phycisphaerae; order Sedimentisphaerales; family Anaerobacaceae; genus NIOZ-UU13. The sequence continues at coordinate 1,207 of DAOUVA010000064.1, read as the reverse complement.
TATTACCTGGCAAAGCATCTACTGTAATAATTGCCGGTAGACCGATTTGCGTCTTTTTCAGGTTGGACTCGTGAATTGTGATTTCCGCATTGGACGAATTTCCAATAGGAAGATAGATAAGCTCTTCTCGCTCACGAACTTCTCGTCCTTCATCCAAAGGTTCCACGTTGCTGCGGAAGCCTCCTCGCCTTGCACTGGTAGCATAGATAGCCAGTCCGTCTGCCGGAGCGTAAATCTTGGTCTTTCCGATCTGGTCTTCAATTTTTTGCAGTTTATCTGTTTGTCGAAGGAATTCAGCTTCTTTTGCTTTCAGATCAGCTTGGGCCTGGATTACATTTGCCCGGGCCTTGCGATCGGTACGTTCCAATGCCATTTCAGCCTGTGAAACATCGCTCTTTAACTGGGCTAGATTCCGCTTATAAGTATATCCGGTTAGAAGTTCCTTGCTTTTTTGGGCCAACTGAACATCCAAAGTCTTTTTCTTTTCTGCCAGTTCATCCTCCTGGAGTTCCGTTTGAGAAATATATTTCTTCTCAAAAAGCTTTTTGGACCATTTAAGGGTATTTTGGGCCTGGGCATACTCTTGCTGGGCAAGAGTAATTTCAGCATCTGCCTCATCGATCTGGTAGGGGTATTCACCCTGGATATATTTTTCCAGATCCTGCTTTGCAAATTCAAGATTCAGATTCGCCAGGTCAACATCGCTTTTTGCCTGATTTTCGTCAACTGCCAGGTTCTCCTTTGAGCCGATATACGATGCCTCATTATTTTGTACCCGGATCTCCTGGTCAATTTTCTGGTCCTCTAACGAGCTTGCATCTAATTCAACCAGCAAGTCACCTTTTTTAACACGTGTTCCCTCTGGAATCAGAGATATGATGGACGTTCTGCCTTCAACCTCATTTTTAATTATTATCTGGTCTCTGGCCTTGATGGTCCCTGATTCAACAAAATTTATGGTTAAAGGCCCACGTTTAACTTGATATGTTGGACCATCAGACGATTCCTCACTTTTACTCTTAAAGATTTGTCCTGAAACAAAGAGAATTACCAGAATGATAATTACACAGGTAATCACTATGTATATTTTATTTTTTGACATCTTAGTTTTCTCCGGGAGAATATTCCTGCCATAATCCTTTTGCATTAACCTGTAAGACACCCATATCACGCTGCAGTTCCAACTCAGCGACCCTGTAATTTATTA
>DAOUVA010000475.1 GCA_030667885.1 Phycisphaerae bacterium | reverse complement strand
CTATCATTATTGTCGTCGGGAGAGGAACTGTTTTTGCCGGCGACCAGTTCAGCGGAGATGAGAAACTCGGAGCTGGTGGCGGAGAAATTCAGACCATGGATGGCCAAAAGATTGTCACCCGTCTGCAGCTCGCTGAGGAAATCGGAGATGTCGATATACTCAAAATTGAAGGCTTCGCTATTGGGCCGGTCCTGGTTGGCTCTGGAACTTGCAGTCGGCGTGTCGAGGAAATTGCGTCTGGCAACTTCGACGCCGTTAAGGTATGCGATAAAGCCGTCGTCATAGCGAATGTTCAGCACCATTGAGTCATAACCATCCTGACGGGCAGTGAGGGTAAACGGGATGCGAATGAAACAGGCGGCATTTTTATCATACATCAGTTCTTCGAGGTCAAGTGTGATAAGGTGCGAGTAAGTTGAATTTCTGTCATAGCCGACACCGCCCGGGTTTCCAACAGAGGCCAGCCATCTGGAGTCGTCAAAAACTCCGGGTTCTTTCCAAATGTCGCTGGTCGAGCGTGACGAAACGAAGACTCGCTTTTCGTCATTCTCATAAACAAGGGTAGTGTCGTTGGTATTCTGCTGGGGCAGTCCCTGAAATCGAGGGTCGGAGCCGTCGAGAGTATAATAAAGGGTATTAAATCTGCCTGTACTTGTTATTGCCAATGTGTCGGAGGCTGAAATATGGCCGCCGTGCTGGTCAATGTCGTTTATTTTGAATGTTGGGCCGGCGATGGTAAACAGGCCTTCCTTAATGCAGGCGGCCAAAAAGATATCAAGCCGATTCGGCACCCAGGTATCGATAGTATACGTATTCATATTGGTGATGACGCCCGACATCTGATCCTGAAGTTCTAAGAAGCGGCTGGTAATGTTTTCTGCCGATAGTGCACCGTTGTTGTAGAAGTGTTTGTTTATTCGGTCGGCGAATATCTGTCTGAAGTTGTCGTTGACCTTGAGGGCGCGATACAGATAGCCATTGGCGTTGCCCTGGGAGTTGAGACTGTCAAAAAATACCGTATTGAGCCTGTCGGGATACATTCCGCCTTCTATGTCCCAGATGAAAAATCTCCACTTCCCCTCTTCGGAGCGTTCGCTTGCAGCCGACCAGTTGTTTTGCGGCCAGTCCCAGTTGCCGGACCAGAGCTGGAGGATGAGATAATCGGCGAAGGCGGGAATGTCGAGACGCTCGCTGATGTATTGATAATGTATATCATTGGCGAGGTTATTGTTGCGGGCGTAACTAATCATCTCGTTAAATGACACGGCATCGCCGTCGCGGACTCCGCTCATTGTCATGACGTCCCAGTCTTTGTCGCTTTTGTACCATTGCCGGCAGAATTCGTCTTTGATATGTTCACAGGGATTGAAAAAGCCTTTGTACTGGCCGTTAACGAAAAGGTTTGCCATGGTACCGACGCTGGCGACATTGCCCATGTCCTTGTGCAGGCGCCTTTGCAGCTCGTCTTTTATGAAAGGATTGGTCCTGTCGTTATGGCCTCCGCGGAGCACAATACTCTTGAATTCCTGGTTCTCAAAAGGAAACAGCGGATAATTAAGCCGACTGTCACCGTATCTGCTGCGGAAGTATAGCCTGAGACTGTATTTGGAGTTTCCACTCCATACGCCGTCGCTGCGGGTATAGCGCGGACGCATATAGTCACTTCCGTGTACGCGCAGGCCGCAGTCAATCTGAAGGTCTGGCGTGTCCTGCGGGCTGCGGCCTCGGCTTTCCGGTTTCATCCACTCGAAGGAGACCGGTCGTTCGTATGCCATTCCACGGTGCATCGGGTTGTTGTGGCTGTCCGGGCCGCTGGCGGACCATTGTCCATTGTTGACATAGCTTCCGCCTACGATGGCCATTACACCGTCCGGTTCGTAAAAAGTTGTTCTATCGTTGCCAACGAGCGAAATCACCGGCAGTGACCTGTGAGCATCGCTGGCGTTCATCATATATGTATGTGTCTTAATATCCGAAGGCCTGTAGCCCGGCTTGATTGCTTTGGCCCGCAGACAGGTAGTTTTGTTGACGGTAATAGGCACGCTGTAGATCATCCCGCCCGGAGACCGCCCGCGACCGGACGTGTCGAAATTATAAGGCTCGCTGCCGTCGATGGTATAGTATATTACGGCACCTTTGGTTTCGGTGGCGATTGTGACAGAGAATGGGGCGGTGTAAAAACCGCGTTTCTGGCTGAACTTCGGTGCGGCGACATCTCCTGAATATACACCGCTGTTTTCCGCCCCTGGCGTTGGAGCCGAAAGAAATCTAAAATCTTCACCGGCGTTGGGATAGCGGCCGAATGAGATATCGCCGGCCTGCTCAGGAAAGAAAACACTGTCAATAAGAGTGCTGCCGTCGGAATCGAACAGGGCGATTTCCTCGCCGTCGGCGCTGAGTTTGAAGTTGGCGTGCAGACCTAAGTTGGCGGTCTCGCCGTCGGCCCATACTACTATATAGCCCCCCGGCGGTATTGTTGTTTCGCCCCGGGCATCACTATGAATCTGCCACTTTGTGGGAGCGGTCAGGTCGTCTGTCAGATACATACCCTCAAGATTAACAGTGTAGTTCCCGGAGTTATGGATTTCAATCCAGTCGTCATAGTCGCCCTGGGGGTCCGCGAAGGAGTTGCTGTTAGAGGCCATAAATTCGTTAATTACCAGAGGGTTGCCTGCCTGATGCCAGTTTTGTGTTAGCAGGCCGAAATCGGACATATTTACGCCGCCAACGCCGTCAAAGTCAGCATGATTTGGCTCTGAGGAGGGATCCGAAGGTTCAAGCCACTGTTCGGCGAAGATTTGAATATCAAGCATATCGACATAGCAGTCGCCATTCAAATCGCCGGATGGGCAGACAGCTCGTGCTGAACCGATAAGAGATAAGCTTAATATCAGGGTGAATAACGAGATTTTCTCCGATTTGTACACTTAATACAACCTGCCTCACAAATTATTTGAACAATCACCTGTACATCATACCAAAAACAGACCGGCATTTCCAGCTAATTATTATTACGGCGATTTTGTGCTGTGAGTTCCAAATCGGGCCGGATTATTCTTAAGGAAGTGTTTTTTTAAAGGATTATCGGTGCTTAATAAATTGCGAGGCCTGCTCTGTATCCGCAGGTCTGGCAAAGGCTAAAATCGTTGTAGGCTATAGAGCTTTTACAAGCTGTCACCGAGGCTGTTTAGCTTGACTCACGACCGTCGGCAGGAAGTTCTCCATCACCCACATTTCGGACACGTTCCCGCCACTGTGAAAGGCGATGCGTTTTCGGTCTGG
>DAOUVA010000140.1 GCA_030667885.1 Phycisphaerae bacterium | reverse complement strand
CAGCGGTCAATCCATACTTTTCGTAGTGCGGCACCAGTATAAGAAAGACCACCACAATACGGCCACAATATTTAAAACCGGAGAGATAAACACAAACAGTTTTGATGGCGGCGGAGCAATGAAAACCATCGACTTGTCTAAAGGAGGCCGAGTCCGGACGCTCATCGAATCTGATGAAGGCCTTGTCCGCGACCCGGAGGTTCATTTCGATGGTAAGAAGATTATCTTCTCAATGCGCAGGAACATCAGGGACGATTACCATATCTATGAGATAAATACCGATGGCACCGGTCTAAGACAGTTAACATCGGCGCCAGGCGTAGCGGACTTCGACCCGCTTTATACGCCTGATGATGATATTGTTTTTTCTTCTACACGCGAGCCGAAGTACTGTATGTGCAACCGACATATAATGGGCAATCTTTTCCGAATGGATGCCGATGGTGCCAATATTCACCAGATAGGTAAAAGCACTTTGCACGAAGGCCACAGTGCGCTTATGTCGGACGGGCGAATACTATATGACCGCTGGGAATATGTGGACCGCAACTTCGGAGATGCCCAGGGTCTTTGGACCATAAATCCGGACGGCACCAACCAAGCGGTTTACTGGGGCAACAATACTAATTCTCCCGGCGGTATAATAGATGCTCGCATTATTCCCGGAACACAGCAGGTACTTTGCATTTTCGGCTCCTGTCACGACCGGCCCTGGGGCGCCCTGACCATCATCGATCGCCGGCTTGGTATTGACGGCCGTGAGCCCGTAATAAGGACCTGGCCCGCCAATGCTGTCGAACGTGTCGGCAAAGGAGACTTCGATGCGTTCCTGAGCGTAAAGCCAAAATACGAGGATCCGTACCCCTTGAATGAAAAGTATTTCCTCTGCTCTCGGATGACCGGCCGGGGAGAACAGATGGGAATATACTTAGTTGATATTTTCGGCAACGAGATTCTCCTGCACGTCGAAGGGCCGGGCTGTTTCGACCCTATGCCGTTAAAGCGGCGAACTCGGCCGCTGCGAATTCCTTCCCGGCGCAACTTCGATAACGAACATGGTTACTTCTACATCGTCAATGTTTACGAAGGCACCCATATGGCAGGGGTGGAACCCGGTACGGTCAAATATCTGCGCGTGATTGAGTCACCGGAAAAGCGTTTCTGGACCCATTCGCAATGGGGTGGTCAGGGAGTGCATTGTCCGGCCATGAACTGGCACAGTTTTGAAAATAAACGCATACTCGGCACAGTCCCTGTCGACGAAGACGGTTCGGCATACTTTGAAGTGCCATCCGACAGGTTCGTATATTTCCAACTCCTCGACGAAAACAAGATGATGATCCAGTCAATGCGCAGCGGGACAATCGTCCAGTCCGGAGAAACAACCGGCTGCGTCGGCTGTCATGATAATCGCCGGGGTGCGCCAGCACTGTTTAGCAGAAAGATACCAATGGCTCTGCAGGGACCGGCGAGCAAACTTAATGGCTGGCATGGAAAACCTCGTATATTCAGCTATATTAAGGAAGTACAGCCGGTTTTAGATAAGCATTGTGTTTCATGCCATGACTTCAATAAAGAAGAAGGTAAGCAACTCAATCTTGCCGGTGACAGGACAAATACATTTAATATCTCCTACAATGAACTTTGGCGAAAGAAATATATCAATGCCATCGGCGCCGGACCTCATGAAACTCAGCCGGCTTACTCTTGGGGTTCACGCGAAAGCCCAATTATAAAGGTCATTCTCGCCGGACACTACGACGTCCAATTAACCAAATCCGAATTTGAAACCATCGCAACGTGGATTGATTTGAACGGAGTTTACTATCCCCGCTACGACACGGCTTATCCCGACAATCTGACGGGGCGGTCGCCGCTTAACAACGAACAAATTGAACGACTCAGCGCTTTGACTGGAATACCTTTTGTAAAGCTGGCCGCTCATAATAATAATTCCGGGCCGCAGCTCAGCTTTGACCGGCCAGGCCTTAGCCCGTGTCTTGCACAAATCAAAGATACAAACAGTCCTGAGTATATCGAGGCCCTCGGTATCATTTGCGCCGGCAGCCGGATGCTGGAAGAGCGGCCACGAGCGGATATGCCGGGCTTCGAAGCTTGCACTATCGATCAGCAGCGTCAACAGGAATATGTGGTGCGTCAACAAATTGAATTGCGCAACCGCCAGGCGATTAACACAGGCCAGAAAATTTACGATTCTCATTAATAATAACCTGAGCTTATTTGTCATTTAACCTCATTTTATTTGACTTTCCATAACTCTTTCAGCACCTGATACATGTCGGGGTCGTGCTGTTGTAATTCGGCGCGGACAAAAGGATAAAAATCGTTGGCGCCGAAAAAAGCTTCGGAACATTCGGCGAAATACTCCTGGTCATTATTCAGCGCATAAGCACGTCTCGGCTTTCCTGCGATATGCAGGACAGACTCATATTGTTTACTCTCCACCGCCTTCTGAAAAGCCTGGTTGATTTGCTTATTATCGTAGCCGAGAACACAGTGATGATAGGAATGAGCTAACTCGTGCAATACCATCCAGGGCTGGCCTATAGTCCATGTCAGAAAATTTTCGGCATTGGCTATCTCAACACTTCGGGCCTTTTCGGGGTTGAAGTCATTGTTAGTAAGCCATTGTTTACTGGGGTGGTAGCACATACACGGATGGCGGGGGGCATTATACTCGATCCAAATAGGTATTCGGCGTATTTCCTTCAGGGCCTCCTTCGGCATAACCCGGGTAACCTGATAAAGCTGGAACTTCAACAGCTTCAACGTGTCTTTAGCAAGTTGAGGATGGCCGGTCAAAAGTTCATTGTTAACGAGTATTTTCCAGCCTTCAATTTTTTGGACGGAGTAGTCCGAAGTTGGTGTGTATTTACTTGATGCGAGACAAAAGATTAATAAGACAGAGCAAATAAGCGTAGTTTTTTTCATCAGTAACAATCTCCTGAAATTATGGGAACCTGTAATGTCAGTAAGCGGGGTAGAGTATATATAAATCCTGCAATAACAGCAAGAATACAGATTGGCACCCTTTAGGGTGGTAAAATCCGCGAGGAAATTACAATATATCATCTTAAAACTCCTTATCCACGCAAAAGCGTTCATTTTTGGCCTTTGAAGGAATTGGGTTTGTTTTGGGTTTGAATTGGCTTTGTTTGTCATTAAAATTGGCTTTGTTTTGGCTTTAATTGGGTTTGAATTGGGTTTGTTTGTCTGAATAACCAATTGTCCTACTTGAACGTATTTGCTTGTCACAAAAGAGCTTACGTTAATTTTGGCGTACTTGACTTTGGCTTTGTTTTGCATAAAAGAGTGGATTTGTCGAACATTCTCTACAGATGTAGAGGATATCTCACATAAACTCGAAATCCGAATATCGAAATCCGAAACAATATCAAAATCCAAATGACATAAATTCAAAACAACTCCTTGTCGGAGGCAGAAAAACTGCGCCTCTATAATTAGACGGGGGAGCGTTTTTGGTCGAAAATTTGGCTATTTTTTTTGGTTCTTTGCTCGTAACTTGTTTTTAGAAAAGGAGATAAAAAATTTTGAAAATTTATATTTTTGTTTTTAACTGTGAGCGTTTTTGACTGAAAATAACCACGGATTACACGGTTTTTTTGAGGTGTGGATGAGTAAATGAGTGGATGAGTTGATGTGAGATGCGAATTATTATATTTTCAAACAAAAGACTATAAAAAACGGCCAAATTCTGGTAATTATTGGCCGCCTTACCCTTGAACCTGTAAGATGACGATTGAGGGTAGTCAAATGACTACGAGCTTATTGTCATATATACTTAATCCGAAAATTGTGAAAAATTTGAGTTTTAGTGCTCCCATCAATCATCAAATTTGACATCTGTTGAAATATTTTAGTGACAGCCATTTATCGAAGAATTCCGACATTTTACAACTCTATCGAGAACCTCATCAGGCATTACTGTATTAAAACGTAATGCGGCATAATCTGGTCCTTCAGAGAACTAATACAAAATATTTTTAAGCAATTTTCTACGGCAGCGTCGCCGGGTCGAGAGCCAGGTCGTTGGTGATCAGGATGGTGTCAATCAACGCGCCATCCTCACGCTTGGCGATTTCCAGAGTATAATCGCCGCCGGCCAACGTCCAGTTCACAACCGCGCTGATATGGTCGCTGCTGTGGACCTCGTCCCAGACCCATTGGCCCCCTGTCCCTGGTTGTATTTCGTTAAACCTGACCCAGCCGGTGCCGGGTTGGTCGGGATCCTCATGCGTCTGACTTATCGCCCCTACTATCCGAACCCAGAGGGAGTCATCATCGACAGTTGGTACTATAACCCGGACAACGATCTTGTATATTCCTGGGGCAGCGTTGAAGTTGTAGGCAGCGACCCACTCGGGTCCTGGCGCGTTGTCGAGGTCATCGCCGTCACCGGCATTTGAGCCGATGTATTTCCCACCGGATGCTGCCGGTTCTTCATACTCGCTCCAATTCGCTCCAAGGGTGTCTGCGGCTTCTGCTTCTAACCATACTTCTGTTGGCGTCACCACTTCAGGGAGCAATCCGATGTCGTCGAAGTACATGATCCCTGTGCCGCCAGCCTGAGGATTGCTCCTGTTACCAAGGCCAAGAGTAATTGAATTGACATTATTAAGGTTGACACCCTGATCTTCAAATGCCTTAAGGTCGATAACCCATTCGGTCCACTCACCTGCCTGTGCCACATTCGGATTATCATTGATCACCACCGCGCTGTTATTCAGAACAACATACATCGGATCGGCAGCATTTGAAGTATCGCCTATGTACCAAATTTCCAGTCTGTTGACACCTTTTACGGTCCAGTCGCGATTGGAAGTCAATGTCAGAGTCGCTTCGGATTTGCCAACTGTATTATCGTAGGTAAACGGCATTGACTGATTACCACTTTGAACAATAGTTTGCTCGGCAAATGGAGGACTGGCATGCCCAACGACAGAACCGTTTACCGCCGGGTTTTCGTACCCGTCCACCCAGGCCAGATATATCCTGTTTGAAGCCGGCTCACCTTCATTAAGGTCATTGTAGGACTCAAAATCATCCACAACAAGAGACTTGATGGCCGTGAAGTTCCACACCTCGCCGGGCCACACCGAAGGTGTCTCGGCGTCATTTACCTCATCGACCCGCCAGAAGTAAGTCTTTCCGAGGTCGAGAGACAGTGGACCATAGGCGGCTTGGGAGACAGTAGTGGCCGGTGAGGTACCCTCCACTACAGCCTGCCGGTTGTCACTGAAGTACACAACGTGCCTGTCCGCCTCTCTTCCCGCTCTCCAGGCCAGATCCATATCCAGAGCAACATCAAATGTGCCTAAAGGCGGATTGGGTCCGCCGGCCTGGACAGGGATCGACATGAAACGAACCTCGCTGAGGCCAAACTGAGGGAGCAGACTTTCGAAGTTGCTGTTGGGGGTGAGCCGAACGAACTTTGCACCCACGCCGGCCATGTCGATAGTCGTGTTATGAGCATAGCCAGTCGAACCGGTTCCCCGAGCGAACTCATGGGTAGTTCCCAAAGTCACAAAATCGACACCGTTGCCCGAGTATTCGATCAGAACGTCTTTGAATCCCAGCCCGACCGAGGGCTCCAGGCTCTCGTTGGAATTCCACACCCACATCTCATGGAGCTTGTGGACGTTGTCGAACTCGAACAGAATCCACGTCGGCTGCGGCCCGGCAATATCGCTCAACCACATGCTGCCAGTGCACTGGTTTCCATGGAGCAGTCCGGCGCTGTCGAGCCCCGAGCCGTTCACGGCGTTTTCGGGCCCCTTATCCACCGCACTGCTCGATGCCGTTGCAGTGACATTCTGAATCGGATAGGCAAGCAACTCAGTCGTAAAGCTCCAGAGATCGCCGTCGAATACCGTGCCGCCCGGCGTAATCTCATCGACTCGCCAATAGTAGGTCTTGTCGAATTCGAGCCGCTGGGGCAGCGCATAGCTGCTGGGTGTCAGGGTGATCGCTCCAACTCCATTATTGAGGTCATCGATGTTCTCACTGAAGTAGAGTTTGTGCCCATTGACCGGGGAGGTACTACCTCCCGCTTTCCAGCTAAGGACCGCATCTCTCAGCACATCGGTAGTCCCGTTAGCCGGGATTGGAGCGTAAGCCGTACCGGGAAGGACTTCCGTAGCGTTTCGATAATCGTCATCGGTGGGCACATAGTCGGGATCATCCGTCCACAGGAAGACATCCCAGAACACAGTATTATCGCCTTGCCTGTGATAGATGTACATCGTGTTCTCGCCGTCTTTAAGTTCTTTGGTATGACCATCCCCGTGGCCAGAGATGCCCCATGTCCATGGAGGTCCGTTGTTCTGGTCGAACATCCGGTCGTCGTTGTCGGTGAACTCCGCTGCCGAAGTGGTTCCGGGAAAAGGCGGACCAGAGGGAACCTCAGGGTCATCCGGGTCTCCCTCGACAATCATCCAATCCGACTGATTTATAGGATTTATTACTCGTCCCCAGAAATACCATGTTCCTCCCGTTCCCCCGGCGGTGCTGATATCGAATGTCCAGCGAATCATTCCGCCAGCGCCACCGGCTCGACTGACGGCCTGACCAAACGCACCGGCCTCGTCAACGACCGGATAATACTGATCACTATCGGGATTGCGCTCGTCGAACTCCTCGGCCTCGAACCATATCTGATGGCCTCCTCCGTAGCTGGAGATCTTGAAGTTCTTCACAGCATGGACCGGGGTTGCCAGCATCAGCGATGCGACCAGAACGCCCAATGTGAGATGTTTTGCTGATTTGTGAGACATTTTGTTTCCTCTTTCTAAAAAGAACAAGAATTACAAAACGAGCGACAACAATTCGCACTCCGACTTAACGCGGTGTTCGGCCGCCCGGGGCAATTTACGAACGACTTGAGACAACCTCCTTTTTTCCAAAAGCCATTAGACACATCAAAGCCTTGTTTATACCAGATAAACAACCTCCAAGTCAAGAAAAACTCCTCAAACTTAGAATTTAGGATTGAGAATTTGAGATTGCCGCCCCGGGCCCGCGGCCCCCGACAGAAAAGCAGGTGAGCTAACATCGAGGGTAAACTCATTTCGATTTACTATTTTCTATTGACTATTGGAGTTGAGATTATTTAAGTTGGCGGAGAATCGTTGAAAGGGAGGGGAAATTACTTTATTATAAGATTCGAAGACCGCAGGAGTTTTTCAGAGAAGTACGTATGGGGAATTACGGTTAAGAGAGTCTGTGATTTCATTTGGAGGATTCATCAAAATGACCGGGCGGCGTGGTAAGGGATTTACACTAATAGAGCTTTTGGTTGTTATTGCCATTATAGCGATACTAATGGCTATACTGATGCCGTCGCTGAATCGCGTCAGAAAGCAGGCGAAATTTATTGGCTGCAAGTCGAACCTTAAATCTTACGGGCTGATGGCGTTCATGTACGCTGATGATTGTGACGGCGTGATGCCCAATGCCTGGACGAGTTTTTACAGTCAACGAACCTATCCCGGCGAGCCACACCGTTACTGCAGGTGGCATAATCCCGACTGGGACCTTGAAAAGCATCCGAAGTACGCCGGGCCTTTTTGGCCCTATTTGAAAGGTAAAGATATTCACATTTGCCCATCCTTTCCGAGAATCGCCAATATGTTTGGGACTATTCATCCGGAACACGTCGATGGCGTAGTCGTTAAAGCGAATTACAATTACTCGATGAATTCATATCTGACTGATAAAAAAATTACCGCTATCAAACATCATTCCGAAATTTTCTTTTTTGGTGAAGAAAATCTTTGGGTCACCTCGCCGTACAATAGTTATGCCTTCAACGACACGGCCATGTGCGTCTATGAGAAGTGGGACAGTTTCGGCACGTTTCACCTTGCGCGGGATTCTGATATGGAAGACGGCGTTGTGAATGCAGTATTTTTAGACGGCCAGGTCAAGACCGTCAATCGGTTAGATTCATGGCGTTACTGCGCTCCAGACGGCCGGAGTTTGTCGCCGGTTGGGAATTAGATTAATGGTGGGGCAAGCCGCTACCCTACCTTTTCGATTGATTATTTAAGGATGTATTTTCAAGATTTTGGCAGGCCTATTCAAACAAGAGCAAAGCGGCAGCTTCAAGCAGGGTCTTTGAGATTCTGTGGGCAAAAAGCCTTGACTTTTTTAGATTTATATGATATATTATTAGGAAGTAGGTTCAGCAGACTCACAAAAGCTCACTGCTGATGCAATGCGTTAGATTTCGAAAGGACAAAAAAATGTCGTTGAAATCAACATCACGTTTGCGAAGGATTCTTCTGAAGGGGACACTTATCGTATTACTTGTTTGTGTGGCTGGGATAGTCTTGCTTTCCCTCTGGATTGAACTGGGTGTAAAAAAGGTCTGTGGAGCAGCTACCGAAAAGTATCCCGGTGATAAAGTAGAAGCCTTGATGGTGTCCGTGGAAACAAAAGAATATGGTTACCGTGCGAATATTTACCGCACGAAAAATCATGCTTTATGGGCGTTAGGACAACTCGGCGACAAACGTGCTTTGCCTTTTCTCAAGAAGCTCGTAACAGTTGAACCATGCGACCATGAAACAAACCTCTGCCAGGGCGAAATTAAAGAGGCGATAAGTAAATTGGAAAGAAACGGATTCAACTTGCCAAAATTTCTCTGGCGAGGTGTTCTCAATTATTAATTTCCGACAAAAGCAATTTTTAGAGGTCCCCTTAATATTCTTCTGCATCCATACCTGATGAATGCTCAGAACAATAATCTTTGATAGCAGTAATAAACGTTTCTCCATATTTTTTGGATTTCTTTTGGCCCACTCCTTTGACATCGAGAAAGGTATCAAGAGAGGCCGGTCTTTTCCTGGCCATATCTCTAAGTGCGCCATCGCCAAAAACTATATACGCTGGAATTTTCTTTTTGCCGGCAATCTTTGATCGTAATTTTCTTAAGGCCTCAAATAGTCCCTTATCTACCCCTTCCCATGAATCTGTCGCGACCTTCGAGGCTTTAGGCTTTTGAATGGCCGGTTTGAGCAACCGTGGAGTTTGTTGGCCTTTTAAGACAGTGCGGCCATATTCGGTAACTACCAGAACATTATATTCACCGTACTTTTCAATGTATTCCCGGCCGGTAAGCTGTTCAATCCAGTCGCGCACAGTGCGTGTTGAATAATCGTCAAGCAGGCCATAAGT
>DAOUVA010000371.1 GCA_030667885.1 Phycisphaerae bacterium | reverse complement strand
CATCCCGCGCCGGAAAATTTCTACCAAAATTAGAAAAGAGTTTATTTCTCTGGATTAGGTGTTTTTGCCGTAAAGCCAGGGTGAATCGGTTAAGTTGTAATCTACTATTTCATTCGGTGCGAAAAACAACTTGATTTCCTGCTGAGCGGATTCAGGACTGTCCGAGCCGTGAACAAGATTGTATCTTTGGGAACTGCTGAAGTCACCCCGGATAGTACCCATCTCAGCGTAATAGCCGAAAGTCGCACCCATCATTTTGCGGGTCATATCTATAATCCCATCAGCTTCCCAGACCATTACAAGCAACGGGGCCGAAGAAATATACTTTACCAGGGGTTTATAAAATGCTTTTTCGACATGGGCCGCATAGAGCTGGCCGGTCTGTTTTTCAGACAGTTGCAAAAATTTCGCAGCAACCATCTTAAAACCTTTTTTCTCGAATCTTCCGATTATTTCACCCACCAGATGTCGCTGCACAGCATCAGGCTTGATAATAATTAAAGTGCGTTCAGCCATTGAAAAATATTTTCTATTCCCAACTTCCGATTCTTAGAAATATAATCGAATCCTGGAAATTATACTCCCTTAGCAACAATGTAAATTTCGACTCGTCTGTTTTGAGGATTACCTTTCCTGCCGGGCGAATTCGCTACAAAAGGCCGATACTCACCAAAACCTCGGATGCTCATTCGCTTAGGATCAACTTTGTTACCGGTCATAACATTCAGCACAGCTATGGCCCTGTGAGCAGACAAGTGCCAGTTCGTCGGATGCTTTGCACGTGTCGCTGGCTGACCGATCGGCATATCGTCGGTATGACCGGCTATGATAGCATCGAAATCCTTGGCTTCTTCGGAATTCAAAATCCCACAAAGTAATTTGACCGCCTCGACTGCCGTTGACGCAACCTTGTCGCTGCCCTTGTCAAAAAGCAAATCACTCTTGAACTTTATCATCCCCCGGCTCGAATCGTACGTCACCATATCGTGCTTCGCAGCAAAACCCTCCAGCAGAGTACTAAGCTCAACCGGCAGAGCCCCGCCACCTAAAAGAAGCCTTTCCTGCATAGATGCAATCAACGCTTTTTTCTTGGCAATGTCTTCCTCAAGGGCGGCAATTTCCTGTTCCAGTGTTTGTATCTCGACACTACTGCTTCCACGAGCCGCAGCAAGTTTTCTCTTTAACTGATCAAGCTGCAGAATACCGGTCTGCAGTTCGCTCTCAAGCTCTGCAATTCGTTCCCTTTGTGTATTGTTCGCGATTCTAAGGTCCTGCAACTCCGAGCCGCAGCCACTCAAAAGTAAAAAACTAACACCCAAAAGAAAAATGATTGACAGTTTGACAGTTCGCATCTTCCAATCCTTTCCAAGAAAATTAGGACACTTTCTTCAGCCATCCTTAATATACTTAAGCACTTTATTTACAAGCCGTTACAGCCTAATAGATTCTGGCTCCACCGCCCTCGCTAACAAATAAAACCGATTTCTCTTTGTTCGTCAACAATAAACTGCACAAAATATAATCCACATTTCCAATTTTTTACAGCTTTATTTTATAAATCGATTATTAATAATCCCTAATGATAACCCCCCGACTGCAAATACCTGTATAACAAGACTGACCCTCTGGGTTATTCAATCTTCCCGTCGAAGATGCGAATCACACGATGTGCCCTCTGAGCAATTGCCTCATCATGTGTAACAAGGATAACGGTTCGTCCCTCGGCGTGGAGATTCTCGAAAAGCCCAAGAATCTCAGCCCCCGAACGCGAGTCAAGATTACCTGTCGGTTCATCAGCTAAAATAATAGAAGGTTTATTCACCAAAGCACGCGCGATAGCAACACGCTGGCGTTCGCCGCCCGCCAGCCAAATAAAAGAAAGATTATAGTGAGTCTCTCTTTCCAGTTTACGGCTGCTGCGAACACCATAAGAATAACCATAGACCAGAAGTTTCAACATCACTATCGGATCATATTGCGGACAACCGACCTTATGTGAATTAACTTCTATGCCTAACGCTTCGAAATCCAGGGAATCTACAATAACATCATAAGCCCTAACTGGTGCATCGGCGCCGAATATATTCATCAACGCTTTGAGGAAAAAGGGTTCGCTGTTGACGATCTCCATATCGATATGCCATAAGAAATCCTTTCATTAAGACATGAACATTATAACATATCGGCAAAAATATAAAATCATCTGCGAGTTATAATTGCGACACAGCCTGGCAGCGAAGCGAAGCCGAAGGATCTATTTAAAATAATTGTCTTTGCGAGGAATGAAGTGACGAAGCAATCTCAAACCTAACCCAAAACTCAACACTAAAAACTCAAAATTAAATTGCAGCCCCCCATTCCCTCTGCCAGCCTGACAGATTCCGGCTAAACTAAGAGCTTATCCGAATAACCGTCTCCTTATGAGGCCGATCGAAAAGGCCGAGGCCTATACCGAAACAAATCAGTATAGGCCCCGAACTGATGCAAAACTTAGTAGCCTGGTTCGCATTTCTGCGAACTAATTCAAGTTTTCATCAATAGAGAACTACGGTGTTCTAATTATTAGCAAGGTAACGAGCCTCAGCATCTGATAGAGCCTTGTTGTAAACACGAATTTCATCCATGACTCCATTGAAATTATACAAGCCAGTGTTGAAAGGCTCACAACCAATCATAAGAGGTCCTGGTGAAGCACCAAGCGCCCGAGTTGTAAGCAATTCTCTGTCCAGCTCTCCATCGACGTATGTCCTGATGTAGCCATCCTCGAGTGAATAGACACCGACAACATGATACCAGACATCAACCAGAATCTCCGTCCCACCTTCAACACTTCTGTTGAGTACAGACGCGTTACTGGCAGTTCGAATTTCAAATTCAATTTTGTCGTTGTATACGCTCATTTTGTAGCCACCGTTGGCACTGTCCTGGTTGCCCCCAACCTTATGGTCAGCACCCTGAACAGCAACTTTGATCCACGCCGAGATTGAAACTGCATCTGTAAGAGCCAAAATCGGATTGGCTCCACAGTCCAGAAAGTCTCCACCACCATCGAATTCCAGCGCCATCCCATCAACAACTTCGACGAACATGGGGTCGCCATTAATAGTAGCATCGTTACCATTGCCGGAACTATCCAGCACATCGCTCTCAAATGCGTAGGCTGCAACCAGAGCATCGGTGCCAGGATCTTCCATAGCTCGAAAACCGGCAAGGTAACGAATCTCACCGTCAGACAAAGCCCGGTTGTATATCACGGCCTCATCAACGGTGCCGGTAAAATACTGCTCTGCTGTTGCATGTTTTCCAAGTTTCAGGGTCCCCGCCTCAGCAAGAGGAGGACCAGACGGAGCATCGTTGGTCGTGATTAAAACACCATCTTTGTAAGCTTTGAGCTCTTCTCCGTCATACGTTCCAGCTAAGTGATACCATGTATCAGCCTTTAACGTTCCGAAACTCGCAGCATGCCATCCTCCAGCGCTTCTTACGTCCACTGAACCCCGGGGAACGTCGGATTGGTGGTTCCAGTTAAACTGATAGTTCCTATCGCGATGAACCGGCCCACTCGCGCTCGAGGGGTCTCCCGAAGGTGCCGAGGGGCTCTTGGCCCAGCAGGCTATTGTCCATTCAGCCAGGTCTTCTGTGTTGCCAGTGTCCACATGGTCATCGCCGTCAAATTCTATCGCCATGCCGTAGCTGGCCGGCCCTTCTATATAGGTTGGGTCGCCTTCCACAATACCGTCGTTACCGTTGCCGGAATTATCTGACACATCATTCTCCAGTGGGTAGTAAGCAATCAGACCATCGGTACCGGGATCAACCGGTTCCAACTCGGAGATACCGAGCATATAGTTGACCGCATTGAGGAAAATCATTTCGCCCTCGGGTGTGAGATTATACTCACCTCGACCAATTACTCCCCCACTCTCTTGCGTGCCTGCGGGGAATATCATCCGTAGCCCTCCAGCGATCTGTCCTGAACCATCGTAGAATTCTACTCCGGCCTCCCATTCGACAATCCAGGCCACATCGGCGTCTGGTACTGGCACTTTAGCGATCAATGTACCGTTGCCCACGCCCACTCCAGTAATTTCAGGGAATGTGGTTAGCTCCACAGTTCCATCTAAGACCTGCGCCGAGGGCACAACACCGTCAAATATAGGATGGTCGGCAGCCAAAATGTCCGCCACAAATCCAGGGAGATTCCGGAGGGTGGTAGTATCCAACCACTGCCAACGGTTGCTCCTGACGATGTGCATGGCCTGCAGTATGATTGGCGTCGTAACTGAGTTCCATTGGGTCGACTCATCGCCATTGGCGTAATCACCGCTGTTGCTGTTGCGACTTACGATAATAAGGTCGGCAGCATTGAGAGCGGCAATTTTATCATCATCGAGGGCAGACCAGTATCCGTACCCCAGCGAGACACCCGAGGCACCCATATGAGAAGTATAGTCAACTGTATACCCCTGGGCCTCAAGCAGTTCCACCCAGGCCTGGTCATCCGGAGCACCATCACCGTTGTCATCAAAAAAATCCGACACCCAGATGATATTGGTAGCATTCACAGACGACGCTAAGCAAAATGCCAACACTAAAACTAAATAAATCGATGTTTTACACATGATAATAGTTCTCCTTCAAACAAAATAACCGATGCCGAATAAAAAGATGGCAAGGAATGCAAGTAACGGGATTGTTAATTTGCCGCTGAAATGGTGAGGTATATTACACATTTTTTATCCTCCACTTCAAATATTTGGGCAATTTAATTACCGCCTCTTGTACGCATACAACTCACAAGAAAAGAAGAGGATGATCTTCAAGTGATGTTTATCTAACAAAGTACTATATCATATCTAAATGAAATTGTCAATCTTGAGAAAGTACTTATTTTCAATTTAACTTGATTTTTAGGCTAAATCCGTGGTTAAAAACAGTCAAAAACGCTCACTGTTAAAAACAAAAATAAAATATTTCAAAAATTTTTATCTCCT
>DAOUVA010000189.1 GCA_030667885.1 Phycisphaerae bacterium | reverse complement strand
TGACAACCTTGTCCGCTCCTAACTTGCTTGCCAAACCAAGCCGAAATTCATTAATATCGACCACAATGACCTTGGCCGCACCTCGTAGCTTGGCTGCCTGCATAACAAAAAGCCCTATCGTCCCGCCTCCAATAACCACAACCGTATCTTCAGAAGATATAGGTGGTCTGTTGCCGGCGTGTGTACCTATTGAAGCCGGCTCCAAAAAAGCCGCCTGAATAAATGACATATTGTCCGGAATCTTAAAGACAATCCACGAAGGCACTGCCACATATTCAGCAAACGCACCATGTCTCTTGAACTCCGGCGTGGAAACCCCTAAAACCTGTCGTTTGTCACAACGATTATATAAGCCATTCAGGCAGGGTTGACATTTATTGCAATATACTGTCGAATCAAAGCAAACTCTGTCGCCCTTTTTGAAATCCTTCACATTCTCGCCAAATTCTTCAACAACCCCGGCCGCTTCATGGCCCATAATCAAAGGAGGAATCCTTCTGCCCGTCTTGCCCGTAAAGCCGTGAACGTCCGAACCGCAAATTCCGCATGCTTTGACGCGAATCAGCACTTCATCATCACCAGCGACAGGATCGGGAAAATCTGAATATTCAAAACAATATGGTTTAGTATGAACTAAAGCTTTCAATTAAGTCCTCTCTGTCTAATTAAAGTAACGAAAATGGAATTTGAAACATACTGAGATAACAAAATACCCGAAAAACAACCAACATTCACGAATTTTATTGCAGAAGAGCCAAAAATTTACCTTTTCGATTGTCTTAGACATTCCTACAATATGAATTACAGGATATCTTCATACTCTACCATTTAAAGGAATATTATTATGGGAAAGGGAATTACAAGGCGTCAGTTTCTGGCTCAAACCGCAGGACTTACCACTCTTGGTGTTGTTTGCCCCGGATGTCATTTTGGCGCTTCCCCGAATACTCGAGTTCCAAATATTATTCTTATTATGGCCGACGACCTGGGATACGGAGACCTCGGAAGTTACGGCTGCACTGATATTCGCACCCCCGCCATTGATAGCCTGGCAACCGAAGGAGTCAGATTTACAACCTTCTATTCCAACGCACCCGAATGCACACCAACCAGGACCGCCCTGCTGACGGGCCGTTATCAACATCGTGTTGGTGGTTTGGAATGTGCCCTTGGTATCGGCAACGTCGGCCGTTACGACGATGCCATCCGTTTACGCCAAACAAACGATATGGGTCTTCCCGCTGAACAGACAACCATTGCTCGAATGCTAAAAGATGCCGGTTACGCAACAGCAATCTGCGGTAAATGGCACCTTGGATATGAGAAGAAATTCTTTCCTCTAAGGCATGGTTTCGATTACTGGTTCGGCCCAGTGGGCGGAGCAGTCGATTATTTCCACCACTGCGAATACACCGGCCAGCCGGCTCTTTATCAAAATGACAGTACTATCAGGCGTGAAGGCTACCTTACGGACCTTATCACCGAAGAGGCAGTCAAATTTATTCAACGCCAACCGAGCAGCCCTTTTTTCCTCTATGTTCCATATACCTCACCACACACTCCTTATCAGGGACCTGACGACAAAAAGGACCAACCCGTTGCTCAAGCCGACTACAACAAAGGCACCAGAGAAACATATACCGAAATGGTTGAACGGATGGATGAGGGTATCGGGAAAATACTTGGAGCATTACAGGATAAAAACGTAGCAGACAACACGCTCGTTATCTTTATGAGCGATAACGGCGCCAATAGCAAAGGCAATAATTCGCCCTATTCCGGCTATAAAGGAAATCTTTTCGAAGGCGGCATAAGAGTGCCGTGCATCGTAAAATGGCCAGGCGTAATCCCTGCCGATACGGTATCGCATCAAACCTGTATAACTTTGGATTTTTCCCGGTCTATTGTAAGAGCAGCCGGTACCAAACCACCACAGAACCGCCCATTTGACGGCATAGATATTTTAAGAGCGATAGAAACTCACAAGCCAACTCAAAAACGCACGCTTTTCTGGCGTGCACGAAGAGGTGAAAATACAAGAAAAGCAGTCCGGGATGGGTCTTTGAAATATATCCGGCTGCAGAACGGCAACGACATAAAAGAATATCTTTTCGACCTCGAAAAAGACCCCGCTGAAAATAATAACCTCCTGAGCGTCAGAGAAGAAGACTTGCGAAAATTAAAATCGTTACTCAAAGATTGGGAAGAAAAAGTACAGCACAATCGCTGAAATTCCATTTACTCCTATTTGAAGGAAAATACTAAAGACTTTTGGAGATAACAAAATGAATGAAAACAAACAAAAAACTACAAGACGAAAATTCCTGAAAAACTCGACCGCCGCGGCGGCTTCGGTCACATTAGGCTTAAATGCCATAGGTGTTCCTCTGATAAAAACGGCACGCGGTGCCAATGAAAAAATTCGTGTAGGTTTTATCGGCGTCGGCAATCGAGGCACACAGCTTCTAAATGGCTTCTTAAAACAGGATGACATTGAAGTTGCCGCCCTTTGCGATGTTTACCAGCCGTACTTGGACAGAGATTATTCGAAAGTCGATAAAAAGCTCAAAGATTCTTTAGGCGGCAGGGTCCCGAAGATGACTGAAAAACTGAACCGCAACGTCACACGATACAAGGATTTCCGCCGCCTGCTCGACCGCAAAGACATCGACGCGGTAGTTATTGCCTCACCCGACCACTGGCACGCTGTTCAGGCTATCATGGCATGTCAGGCCGGAAAAGATGTGTATGTCGAAAAACCGCTTTCGATAACTATACTTGAAGGCCGAAAGATGGTTGAAGCTGCAAAGCGATATAACAGAGTAATCCAGGTCGGCCTTCACAGACGCTCCTCTAAATCATACATGCAAATCGCCGACAAACTTCAGGCAGGAAAAATCGGCAAGGTAACGGTAGCCCGGGCTTACAGAATAAGCAATATGTATCCAAACGGCATTGGCCAATTCCCCGATACGGCCCCGCCGGAAGGTCTGGATTGGGATATGTGGCTTGGACCCAGGCCAAAACGCCCTTACAAAAACAATATTTCATTATACAAGTTCCGCTGGTTACAGATTTATTCATCTCAGATGGCCAACTGGGGCGTGCACTATTGTGACGCCATGCGATGGATGTTGTCAGAGCAGGCGCCTGTCTCGATATCCGCCCATGGTGGAAGATTTGCCCTTGATGACGACCGGACAATTCCCGATACGATGGAGGTAATTTTCGAAATGCCCTCGGGATCATTGCTTATTTTCGGTCAATACGAAGCTAACGGAGGCCCAGCCTTAATAGAAGGAGAGGTAGAGTTCCGGGGCACCCTCGGAAACCTTTACGCAGGCACAAGCGGAGAAACCGGCTACAAAATCGCCCCTTCAAAAGCAGGGCAATTCCAGGATAGCGGCTCAAATATCGAACCGTTCGCAGGCAATAAAATAGATGGTGACCTTACCGTCCAGCATATTCGAAACTTCCTTGATTGTATGAAGACCCGCAAGAAAACCAATTGTGACATGGAAACAGGCCACCGCTCAACAACCTTTGCTCACTTGGCAAATATCGCTCTGGCTACGAAGTCTCGAATCGAATGGGACCCAAAGAAAGAACGTGCTATTAATAACAGAAGCGCTAATAACTTGCTGCACTACAAATATAGAAAACCGTGGACCCTATAGAGTCGGACCGAATATTTTAAAATTACGTGAATACTGGCTATCGTTTTTGCCCTGCAACGACTGTCTCAACAATAGCCTTCTTGGCCTCCGCCACCGCCGGGCTGTAGGGATAGTCTGACATCATGGTTTCGTAAATAACCTTGGCTTGCTCTACGGCCTCGATACCGCAGAGTGCTTTTATCTGACGGACCAGCATCTGTGACCGATTGTAGTTACTTAATTCGAGCTTATTCAGCCGCTCAGCTAAATAAAATGCGATTAAATATTCTTTCCTTGCCAAATGCACATCCAGCCTTATCAGGTTCAAATTCGGCAGCAGTAACTTGACTGGGTCATCAGCAATTATTTTCTCGATATTCTCCATCGCATAATCAAGCTGTTCCGGCTCATCTGCGTTATCCGCCAACTGCCTCGCATGACGCAGCATACCAACATCCTTAACCTGCTGTTTGATACTGTTCGCTGCCTGCTGATCTTGAAGTATTTCCCTTGCCTGTTCACCCCGCTCCAAAGCAATCAGAGCTTCAGCCTTGGTCACTCTGAACCGAGTAACTATTTTATTGTCTAACTTTTTCCTATTTTCGAGCTGATTTAGAACCTTTAACGCCTCCTGAGCTTTTCCGAAACACTGCACCAACAATTCTGCCTGAGATACCACCGCACCTTGATAAACCAATGTATTACCTGCTGATTGTTCCGAAAGACGACTGAAAAGTGTCAACGCCTGTTCATATTGCCTGAGAGGAGACGAACGCAGGTACTGACCCAACTCAAGGCAGAAATTCCAATGCTCTGAATCCGACACAAGCTCATCCATCCTCTTCATTAAAGCCGCCACAGCCCGTTGCCTCCATAGCTGACGCTCAAGACCATCGGCAAAGGCATACAAATTGACAATATCACCTATTGGCAGCTTGTCAAAGTCACTTTCCGATATAGCTTTCTCAAAGGCTTGTTCACTCACCGGCTCAAGCTGGATTTTATCCGATATAATATGGACATTGATTTCCTGTTTAACTTCAGTAACAACATTACTGTCTCTGAGCACTTCAAGTATTACTGTGCGCATCTGAGGTCGCAAAAAAACATGCTCTATACTTTTGCCGGTCTCGATTTTCCCATCGTCGAATTTCCACCTGTATGAATAATAACCATCCTGCCTTGCTTCCATCACATCAAATCGCACCCGAACCATAGCCTCCTTGCCCTGGTCCAGCCGCCAATCATCGGTTATCTGCCATTTAAAGCTGCCGCCGTCTTTAGTCAGGTCTTTATATCCAATCGCCGTTGATAAAAATCTTTCAACAGGCAGAAAATCATCTCTGGCCATAAGACCTAATTTTTCCTTTGGCTTTTGCCATGCGGCTAACGTAAACATTTTGCCCCATGGACTGTAGTTCAGATATTCCAGCTTATGTATTCCCGCTTTCAGAGAAACCTCACCTTGTTTTTGACCCCTGATACCGGAGCTATAGCTGTGTTCCCCGGGCCAGCTTATCACCAGCTTACCATCGACGAGCAGGTGCGATGCCCAGTTCGAGGCCGTAGCGAAAACGTATTTACCAGCCTTCTCAATACCGAAGAAACCCTCGTATCGATATAGCGCCAGGCGAGGTTTGTCACCTTTTAAATCTGGTAAATGATGAATTGGAAATGAATGGTGAACATTGTCAACCAGAGTCTTATCCACAGGCTTGGCGGAACTATTCCACACCTTCAATAACCCCGACAGTTCCTTACACTCAGAATAATTCTTCGTTGTATATCTTGTCTCTAAAGTTACTCCTGCTTTTGGTTCCCATGCTGAGGAGGCGGGTTTATATTTATCTTTCGGCACAAGATAAACGAAATAGATTGTACTGCCGCGGGAATTGTCGAAAAGTATTTCCATCGGCTCATCCTGCTGGGCCTGAAAAATCCGGCTGGGCACCTGCTGCCCTATAGCGGTAAAAACGACCGATTCGAAATCCCTCGCATCATATCCGGGCATATAGAGCTTCGCATAAGAGACCTCAGGATTTTCCCCTCTTAAAAGAAAACCTGCATCAACCAGACTTAGCCGCCGCTTGCCTTTCATATCGGAACCCGTTGTGGCTAATTTTATCTCCTTGGCTGTCGATGGAAGACCAACATTAATTTCAATCGGCAGCATATACTTGGTTATCGGCTCGGATTTGAAAATTCTCCTTTTGTCAGCATAAACCTCAAGCCTGACAGACATATTCGGATCGGCCTTGTCACTAAGCCCGGCCAATGCTACAAAACGCCTATACTCTTTCTTGTGTTTGTAAGTAGCTTTCCCGGGACAGGACATAGTGATGCCCTTTTTATAGACTTTTCCATTGAGTCTGTAGTATGAGCCACTCCATTGCCTCTTGTCCTCTGATTTTCTCGAATCGGACAGGTGGACATCGGGCCCCTGTGAGTAAGCAGAATCTTTCTCAATGCGAATTCGAAATGCCGCATCTTCAAGATGCCATGGAACGGACCTTCCATTTTCTGAGGTCCGCCCGACATTGCAGATAAATAAAGCTATCGCCGCTGCGCACAGCAACCATATTATCCGTCCTTTTGAAAACACCACTTTCAACATACTGTCACTAAGTCCAAAAATGTTCCTTTATTATTTATCCTGTTTGCTGCCTTCGGCCTTCTGTCCTTTATCTATGCCCTGAGCCAGCGCCTCGAAATAGGCGCTTATCATATGCTCATAGCCCTTAAAACGATTCTGTTGCTGTCCGGAAAGCATATCGTTCAGCTTCTTGTCCGTTGCTTTCTCGCCGCTATATTGCAGCACAATTTGTCTGCCTAACGCCCGGTGTGATTTCTTTAACGAGTCGACAACTTCATCGTAAGCTCCTCGGATACCTACTCCGCTGCGAGTATTGATAGACTCTTCCACCCCTTTCATCGCCTGAATGGATTGCTTAAGTCCCATTGTCGGCAGATTGTGGCTTTCGAGCTTGAGCACAAGCTCCTGTGTCGACTGACGGATATTGAGTTGCTTTTCCTCTGTAGCTTTCATCTTATCCAATACACTCGGAGGCAGTTTACCCCCTACCCCGAACATAGAAGTGCTGTCGCTGCCCTTGCCGAGCCCTGTTCCTCCCGTCTGTGCCTTCGTGTCCTCATCCTTGACCTGTCCGCTTTCCAGAGGCGTGTTCGATGCTCGTTCCCGCAGACCGTACTCATTATCAGAAAGTGCCTTGGCTACCGGCTCTACCAACTGGCCGTCGGACATACCTGTACGTCCGGCTCCACTGCGACCCTGAATGACATTATCCTCCGGCTTCTGGTCGCCGGTTTTGCCTTTGGCACTGGTACTGCTTATCGTACCGTCGGAAACCGGACCGGCCGTATGGTCCAGTGAATTAAGATAGCTGCCGATATCTTCCACCTCCGGCCGCATCTCCTCTTCCGTCGTTATCAAATCAGACAAAAGATCTTCGAGTTCCGATGGCAACTCTGCTAAAGGCGCAAACATCTGCTCATCCTCGGGAATTTCCGCGATAAATTGTATGTTGTCATGAAAACCAAGCGTCGCCTCACAGTTTATCATCAGCTCCTCGGCCATCTCCACCTCTTCGGTTTCCAACCGATGGGCGTCCACCCGCTCTTGTCGCATATCCGCCGCTTCCATGGCTTGTTCGGCAAGCTTTTCGGCTTCCTCGTAGAGGCTTTTCATCGAGGCAACCATTGCGTCGTCTCCGAAATCCAGCAGATCCAGATTTGTAAAATCGTTCACTACATCCGACAAAACCTCCGCCAGTTTGGATTGGTCCATCGCAAGCTCTTCCAGCTTCTCCTCATCCTCCGAACTGAAATCTTCCGGCGGTTTATCCATAATCATTTCTCTTTCCTGCATGATCTTTTTTTGTTTCTTGATGAAATCATCCAGTTCTTTAGTCATTTCTTTGAGCGATTCTTCTACACTCGTATCAAGTGACTCGGTATCTTCTCCTAAAATTTCCGCCGCCGCCTTTTCTGTTTCTGCCTGGCTCTCTTTGGCAACTAAACCTTTGAGCGCTATGAGCTGTTCGAGCAGATAGGCTTGAAGTTTTTCCACTGAACCAAGTGAACGAGAAACATCGGACTTATCAGCCAACCGGACGGCTTTAGTCTTTGATTCGGCTTCAATAATCGCTCCTATTTTCTCCATTATCCGGGAATGCTCATCATCTCTGAATTCAGC
>DAOUVA010000039.1 GCA_030667885.1 Phycisphaerae bacterium | reverse complement strand
TCGCAGATGCGACCGGGCCGACATCGTGGAAGTTTTCGCGTAATTATCGTCATTTTTTGTGGCTTGGTGGTGCGATACTGATATTCGATGATGTCCGAACTCACGAAGCGGGCAGGCTCGAATGGCTGCTGCATTATCAGGAAAAAGCGGACAAACAGGACGGAAAGATATTACTATCCAATGGAGATGCCCGGGCGGTTGTGCTGCCATTGTTTCCCGAAGAGATAAATGTAATCGACAAAAAAGGGTTAAAAGACCACGATCCTGATACCGAGGTAACTTACTTAGCTTTGTCGCCTGAGGAGGCCGGACGGGAGAATAAGTTCATAACGGCCGTGCTGCCATTAGGCTCTGGTGATAAAGAGCCGGCAGTGCAAATTGAACGATTAAAAGCCAACGATGCGATAGGCGTCCGGCTCATCGAAGGAGAAATGGTTACGGATGTATATCTGAATCTTCGGGCGGACGGCAGAAAGATGCATCGCAATAGTTGTAATATTATTGACGGCTGGGATACCGATGCGTACATGTTCGCTGTTACCCGGCCGAAAGGGGCTGATAAGAATGACCCGGATTCAGTGGTAAGATATTTTGTTGCTTGCGGTAGTTATCTGCGCAGGGACGGCAAAGTCATGCTCAATTCGCTCTCAAAGGTATATACTGTCTTTGCGCCTGAGGAATGATTATTTCTGTACAGGAAGATACAGATTTAATATGATTTGGGAAAATAATTGGTTTTTGTTCAGGAGGACATACTATGAGTGAAAACGTTTGCACAAGACGAAGTTTTTTGAAGGCTGCCGGTGTAAGCTTAGCCGCCTTATCTGTGCCGGGTATCCCGGCTTTAGCAATGGAACACAACAAGCCCAATATCCTTTTCATTTTTGCCGATGACCAGTGTTTTGAAACGCTGCGCTCTCTGGGCTGTTATGAAATAGAAACGCCGAATCTCGACAGGCTTGTTCGAAACGGCGTCACTTTTACGCACGCGTACAATCAGGGCGGCTGGCATGGCGCGGTATGTGTGGCCAGCCGGACAATGCTCAATACGGGTCGGTTCCTGTGGATGGCCAGAGAGTTCGAACCGAAGCTCAAGGAAGAGACCAACGCGGGCAGGTTCTGGTCGCAGTATATGAAGCAGGCCGGGTACGATACCTATATGACCGGCAAATGGCACGTCAAAGGTATCAAGCCCGAAGACATATTCGATTATGTCAAAGATGTTCGACCCGGTATGCCAAATCAGGTGCCGATGGGGTACAGCCGACCGATAGAGGGAATACCCGACCTCTGGAAACCGTGGGATAAGAAAAATGAGGGTTACTGGAAGGGCGGTAAGCACTGGAGCGAAGTGCTGGCGGACAACTCGGTGGAATTTCTCGAAAACGCTACGAAGAGCGAAAAGCCGTTCTTTATGTATCTGGCTTTCAACGCCCCCCATGATCCGAGACAATCTCCTAAGGAATATGTTGACAAGTACCCGTTGGATAATGTGAGAGTTCCCGCTAATTTCCTGCCGGAATATCCGTATAAGGACTCAATTGGCCTCGGCAGGAAGCAGAGAGATGAACGTCTCGCCCCGTTTCCTCGAAGTAGATATGCCGTTAAAGTGAACCGTCAGGAATACTACGCGATAATCACTCACATGGACACGCAGATTGGGCGAATTCTGGCTGCGCTGAAAAAGACCGGAAAAGCCGACAATACTTATATATTCTTCACGGCCGACCATGGACTGGCGGTTGGACATCATGGTCTTATAGGAAAACAGAATATGTATGACCACAGCGTCAGAGTGCCGCTGGTGATCAACGGCCCTGGTATCCCGAAGAACAAAAAGCTTTCTATGCCGATTTACCTTCAGGACATCATGCCATCGACGCTGGAGCTTGCCGGTATTAAGAAGCCGCGACAGGTTCAGTTCAAAAGTTTGTTGCCACTGATTAGTGGTAAATCAAACAACAGTTATGATGCCATTTATGGTGGTTATATCGACTTACAGAGGATGATTACTGCAGATGGTTACAAAATGATATACTATCCGAAAATCGGCAAAACCCTCCTTTATAATCTCAAAGCCGACCCTCTGGAAATGAACAATCTTGCTGACAATCCGACCTATTTCAGCCAGATAAGGAAATTGAGAAGGCGGCTGATAATCCTGCAAAAAGAAGTCGGTGACAAGCTCGATATCGAGCATCTTCCCTATCTCGGTTCATAAGCAGGGGGCTAATCGGTACACAAGGGCTACTTTGAAAATGAAACGATAAGACCAATAATGAGGAAAGGATTATATGATGAAAAAGCTGCTGTTAGTTATTTTTATAGCGACGTTTATTTGTCTGAACAACGTAAGTGCTCAGGAGGATAACACGGCAGGAGGTAAGAGCAGGGAATTATTACTGAAGAAAAAATATCTGAACTTCCCGGTCAAGAATGGAGCAAAAAAAAGCCTTATAAGTCTTCTTGTCGATGGCACAGTGGTCCGGGAATTTGAGATTGAGCTGGCTTCTGATGAGCCTGATTTCTGGGTGTTTCTTGATATTAGCGAGTTTAAAAATCAGAAAGCTGTTCTGCGCATCAATAAGTTCGAGCCTGATAAAAGCAAAGGATTCGATTCAATCTATCAGGCGGATACATTCAAAGGCAAAAAAAATCTTTATCGTGAAAAATTACGCCCGCAGTTTCATTTTACTTCCCGCCGGGGCTGGAACAACGACTCCAACGGAATGGTCTATTACGACGGAGAATATCACTTGTTTTATCAGCATAATCCATACGGCTGGAAGTGGGGCAATATGACATGGGGCCAGGCGGTCAGTAAAGATATGGTCCATTGGACCGAGCTGAGAGATGCGATACACCCCGACCGTTTGGGGACCATTTTTTCCGGCTCGGCGGTGATTGATGTAAATAATACGGCGGGATTCCAGACGGGCGATGAGAAGGTACTCGTTTGTATTTACACTTCTGCCGGCGGGACAAACCCAATGTCAAAAGATCAGCCTTTTACACAATCAATAGCCTACAGCAATGACCGGGGCAGAACCATGAAAGTCTATGAGGGTAATCCCATCCTGGGCCATATCAGTGGGGGCAATCGTGACCCGAAAGTAATCTGGCATGTACCGACCAGACAGTGGGTGATGGCGCTGTATCTGGATAAAAAGATGATGGGATTTTACACGTCCGATGATTTGAAATCGTGGGAGTTCCAAAGCAAAATCGAGTGCTTTCATGAGTGCCCTGAATTGTTTGAACTGCCGGTCGATGGAGATGAAAATAATAAAAAATGGATATTATACGGCGGCAGCGGGGAATACCTGATTGGAGATTTCGACGGTAAGCAATTCAATAGCGAGACGGGCCAAATCCCTTTCCATTCCGGTAATTGCTTCTATGCTTCTCAGACATTCAGTAACATCCCCGAAGAAGATGGCCGGCGTATCCAGATTGCCTGGGGGCGTGTGCCGATGCCCGATATGCCGTTCAACCAGATGATGCTGTTCCCGGTGACACTAAGACTTCAAACAACCGAAGAAGGACCTCGGATGTTTGCAGAACCGATACGCGAGATTAAACAAATCCAAAAGCGCAAGCGGCAATGGAAAAATGAAATCTTAAAGCCGGGGGACAATTTGCTTTCGGAACTTTCCGGCGAGCTATTTCGTATTCAGGCCGAACTTCAGGTTGATGATGATGTTGAGGAAGCCGGTTTTGTAATTCGGGATGTCCAGGTCGTTTATAATGTTAAAAAACAGCAGTTGTCCTGCCAGAAGAAAAAAGCTACCTTAAAATCTGTCAACGGTAAGATTCGTCTGGAAATTCTTGTCGATAGAACTTCGATTGAGATATTCGGTAACAATGGCAGAGTTTATATGCCGATGGGTGTAATCCTTGCCGATAATTCGAAGTCCATTGAAATCTTCTCAAAAGGTGGAAATGCTAAGGTTGAATCTCTGATTGTTTATAAACTTGGTTCCGTCTGGCGACAGGAGGGTACTCAATAAAAATTACTGAGTACCAGTCTTGTTCATCTTGGTGGTTAATGCAATCTCATGAAGAGGGGAGTTGTTACTGCCCCCAGCGAATCTCGATTAGCGAAACTCCATATCTGGGCAGACTGAAATTCAGCTTCACTTTTCCATTGTGAACATCGCAAAATCGAACCGGCTCGAGGAGTTCAAGCTCACCCGCGGCATGTAACCGGGCCAACGTATCCGGCGCAGGTGACTGTGGGCTGTTGAATTCAAGCCATCGTGTGTAAGCATTACTGTGATTACCATCGATTCGATAGTGAGTTATACGTGCCCGTGTTGAGCTGTTCGATGGGGCTTTGATAGTCAGCTCCACGGAGGCAGGTGCGGCCTTGACCATATCATCATGATAATTCCACATAAGCGTCTGTACGGATTCCTTTGTGGCAACGGCCAGGGCGTCAATATCCGGCTCAGCCCGAATACCCTTTTCGAGAATGCGCTCCAGTCCGAGAGCACCGCTGCTTGTTACGGGAATACGTCTGCCTTGAAGCATACCTAACATCTTGAAAGCGTTTAGCACTGGTTTATGAATTCCATTCGTAGATAGTGTACGAAATCCTTCAAAGTAATCCTTCCCGTCGAACATAAAAGCCCAGGTCAGCACACCTTGTAAATTCACCCCCTCGCGGGCCGCCAGGTCAAGAGTATGTTTCATTAAAGCAACTTCGTAAGCTGCGTAGGCGCTGCCGTTACGGTAGCCGTTGGGCGGATGAACTCGTGAAGACAGCGCTGCCGCTCCTTCCGGGTCACATTCACCAATGATGATCGGGGTGTTTTTATATTCCGGAAAGTCGGCGATGATAGCAAATCCCTGTCGATTTGTCCGAAGGTTCTGGCCCAAATCCATTTGAGGATGTTCGTTGATATATTTAGTCCTTCCCTTGGAATGGAATCCGACGTAATCCAGGCGCGTGCCCGGCCGCCCGGTGACGGAATTTTTGCCTCGAAGACAATGTTCCAGAAACTGGCGAAGAAACGGTGGTGCACCGGCTGTGTGCGGTCCCCCAAAAGATGCCTTCGGCAGTACTTCATGGAGCGCTTGCTCTGTATAGTCGAATAGCTTGCAGTATTCCTCGAACGTTCCCTGCCAGTATCTTATATTGGGCTCATTCCACAACTCCCACAACCACGTTTTCTCGACGTTCTGATATCTTTGGTTGCTGTGACGAACCCACTGTCGTATCAGTTCCGCCCACTTCTGGTAATCCTTTGGAGGATAATAAACTCCGTATCCTTTTATCTGAAATGGATCGCTGCTTTTGTAAGGAGTTGGTCTGACAGAAAGGTCTTGCGGCATAAAGCCGATTTCGATTAAAGGCCGGCTGCCGGATGCGACAATTGCATCCATGATTTCGTCCATGATTGGCCAGTAGTACACAGGATTGCCCGCGGCGTCCTCTGTGTAAATATTTGTGGAACCCCATTTCAGTGATGGCTTACCGTCGCCGCTTGCCAGCAGAAAGTGCTTACGCAGATAGACCGGTTCGGCATTGATATTTGCAAGCGTTTTTATTAGCTCGCGTGCTCCGGACGACGTTGTATAGTTGCACTCGTCATATCCATAGTATTGCCAGACATGCCGCAACGGTTTGCCCGGTGCAGTTGCGTCAACAGATATTCTTACAAGGTCGTTTTGAGCGGCAGAGGCAGGCCCGAGTCCGGGCAATACAAAACAGAGAGCAATGAACACAATGATACTTGTTTTTTGAATACACATTCTGATTTTCCTTTAATGAGCGATTAACTGCAAAATCACATCTCAAGTTCCGTCTATGTTAGCAAATTTGTCTTCAAAACACTACTGTCTTACTCTTTGTTACTATTTGTTTGCTCTCTCCCATGCGAATCGTTGCCTCGGCAGGCTTTACAAATCAAGCTGACCTGATAAAATAATTAGGGTGCCGAATCAGTAAGGTATCGTCTGGTGTGAGGTAAAAAGGTTGTTTTCCGGAACTGGAGATTTATGATGAAACCTTCAATTATGAATTTGAAAGTATTTATCTTCACGGTGTACGTCATGGTGAGTTTGCCTGCGTATGGGCAATCTCCAGATATTCGTACAAAACACGATGGCAAGTTCTATAAGGTGGAAATACTTCTGGAAGGTGAAGATATTCTAACTTCACCGCCGGAAGGTCTCTGGTCGATTGCTACCGCTTGGAAGCAGGGCTGGCCTGCGGATTGGGTTCATGGCAAACCTACTGAAATAGAGCACGTAGGAGACTGGACGATTTTGCGGGGCACGCTCGAAACCTCGACGGGCACATGGCGGATTTCAGATTCATATCGACCCGAAGGCGGCGTTGTTAAGTGTATTCGCAGGTTCATCTGGGAAGGAAAGGCAACGGCCAAATTCGTTACTCTTTCTGTTCGCTTTCAATGCCGCGGTAAAGGTTCTGGTGCTCTGCTGCCCGGAATACTGTATCATGGAAATCCTTCCGGCGCAAAGAGCGGCCGAGTACCTGTTTACTCAGGCGAATCCGGGGAAGAAGCCATTTTTGAGGAACATCGTTTTCCAATGCCCTATGCCAGCTTGGAATGGAAAGGCAATGATGGCATGAAAGGAACGGCCTTACATGCTCTGCCCTCACCTGTGCCTTATGGCAACTTACAGGACCAATGGTGGTCGTTGGGATTGATTGCAAAAGAGCATGGGACTGAACTGATTCTTCTTTCCGGGCCCTGTGCCTCCAATGGCAAACGAAGTGTTATTAAGGCTTCTCAGCGTGGTTTCATCCCGTATGATAATGCTTATATTAATGTGCCGCCGGGAGCAATTATTGAAAAGACATTCTATCTTGACGCCTATCCGGTCGCTGAAAAAGGCTCCGGATTTCAACGCCCCACAAAAACGTCTCTGGATATTTTCTCTCCGTATTCCCTTGAAGGATTGCCCTCATTTAAGGAAATCATCAAGGCAAAGTACCGCCTTGCCAAAACACGATGGCACGAAGAAGGGGACATTGCGGGTTTTAACAAATATCCCGACCGTAATTTTTTCGTTTTCGGCTGGTGCGGCCAGACCGCAGCTCCCGGATATGCCTTGCAGGTACTGGATGAAGAACTCGGTGATTCACAAGCATTGGAGATGGCAAAAAAATCTCTTGATTTCCTTTCCGGAGTAGAGTTTTACGATGAGGGTTTTTATACATGGTACGATTATGAAAAGCGGCAGTGGGTTCGGCGCAATAGGCCCGAGCTGCTTTCTCAGGGCCAGGCCATGTTGAATTTTGCCAATGCGATTCGCCTCGGCAGAACAAAAGGATTGGATGTCTCCCGCTGGGAACGTTTTTTGCGCAGGGCGTGTGATTTTCACGCAAAGAGAATTCTGTCGGATGATTGGAAGCCGCTGTCAACGAATCAGGCGTTCTTTATCGCACCGCTTTGCAAAGCTTATCGATTGTTCGGTTCTGATACTTATCGCCGGGCTGCGGAAAAAGCCGGCAACGTTTATGCGTCGAGGCATCTGAGTATGGATGAGCCGTACTGGGGCGGCACCCTGGACGCCAGTTGCGAAGACAAAGAGGGCGCCTTTGCCGCCCTGCAGGGATTTTTGGCGCTTTATGAGCTGACAAATAACCGCAAATACCTCAAATGGGCCGAGCACGCCTGTGACGTTGTTTTAACTTATGTGATGGTCATGGATATAGACCTTCCGGCAGGCCGTCTCCGCGACCATAATTTTAAGACCAGGGGCTGGACGGCCGTATCTGTCCAGAATATGCACATTGATGTCTTCGGTGTCCTCATTACGCCGGATATCTATCGATTAGGACAGCTTCTGGACAGGGAAGAATTAAAAAAAATTGCAATCTTAATGTACCGCAGTTGCGGCCAGCTTATAGACCCTTATGGAAGCCAGGGCGAACAGCCGCACCATACGAATTATGCACAGCACGGAAAATTCAGTCAGCGTCTCCGTCGTAACGATATTTCCGGAATTCGCGGGAATTATGTTGAAGAATGGACGGTATTTTGGATTACCGCGCACTTTTTGAATGCAGGCGCGCAGTTTAAGGAACTTGGCGTGCAAATCCGGGATTAAAACCTTGTTGAGATGAAAATAAAGCTTTTTGCATAGCTGTTTCAACATAAGAAAGGTATTGCAATAATATTAAATTTTGATACTATATTCCGGTGAGGATGGGTCTTAAATTATGTTGCGTTATTATCTCAGTTCTCAACTGATATTAATTAGGAGAATATTATGAAAAAAGAAGGCAGAATAACTCGAAGGAGTTTTTTGAAAGGAACCGCAGTTGCCGCAGGCGCAAGCCTGGCTTTTCCTGCAATAGTTCCTTCATCGGTTTTTGGTGCCTACTCACCGAGCAATCGTATAGTTATGGGGGCAATCGGTGTCGGCTCGCAGGGATCCGGTGATATGCGGGGTTTCTTGAGCAAGCCGGAAGTGCAAATGGTGGCCGTTTGTGATGTTGACAAGAGCCATCGTGATGCAGCCAAGAAGATAGTGGATGAGAAATATCGCAACAGCGATTGCACGGCCTATCTTGACTTTCGCGATTTGATTGGCCGCGGCGACCTTGATGCCGTGCAATTGGCAATGCCCGACCAATGGCATGCCATCCCCGCTATAGCAGCGGCCAGGGCGGGCCTGGACATCCACGGCCAAAAACCGCTTGCCCGTTCCATTAGAGAAGGACGTGCCATCTGCAACGCAGTCCATCGCTATGGGCGGGTTTGGCAGACCGGCAGCCAGCAGCGCTCCGAGTGGAGATTCCGCAGGGCTTGTGAGCTTGTTCGTAACGGCCGCATCGGGAAGATCATGAAGGTTGAAGTCGGCCTGCCAACCGGCGGTGCTACGGACGTCAAACCTGTTACACAGGTTCCCGAAGGACTCGATTGGAATTTCTGGCTCGGGCCGGCTCCTTATGTGCCATATCGGGGTGTAGTTCATTGGAACTGGAGATGGATTATGGATTACTCCGGCGGCCAGCTTACCGACTGGGCGGGACACCATATTGACATCGCTCACTGGGGTATGGGCTGGGACTATACCGGGCCGGTGGAAATCGAGGGCAAAGGCAATTATCCCAACGAAGGTCTCTATAATGTTCCAACTGAGTATAAATTTGCCTGCAAATATGCCGACGGCACGGTAATGACCGTCGCCAACAACCAGCAACTCACTCAAGGCGCCAAATGGTACGGCGAAAAAGGTTGGATACATGTGAATCGCGGCGGCATGAGTGCCTCCAATGAAAAAATCTTGCGGGAGGAAATTGCCCCCAACGAAATAAAACTCTACGAGAGCAGGGACCACAAACAGAACTTCCTCGACTGCGTCAAAAGCCGCAAGCTAACTATTTGTCCCGCGGAAGTAGGCCTTCGCTCCATTAGCGTGGCTCTGCTCGGTGAAATTGCAATGCTAACCGGACGCAAAATCAAATGGGATCCCGTAAAAGAAGAAATCATCGGCGACCCCGAAGCTGGCGCATTACTTGGCCGTTCCTATCGTGAGCCATGGATTCTGTAAAAGAAATTCATCAAAAAAAATGCAAGACATAAGGAGTAAAATAATGAAACGTTTCGTAACGCTTTTACTTATATCCGCCATTGCCTATATTGCTCTGCCGTCTTTATTACTTGCGGCGGACGCGGACTGGGAGAACCTCTTTGACGGCAAAACCCTCGATGGCTGGATTCAGCGTAACGGTAAGGCAAAGTACACTATTCAAGACGGGATGATTGTCGGAACCACGGTCCTTAATACGCCTAACAGCTTTCTCTGCACTGAGAAAAATTACACCGATTTCATTCTGGAACTGGAATTTTTTGTCGTACCCAATATGAATTCAGGCATTCAGATTCGCAGCCACAGCTTCGAGCATTTTAAGGACTACCGCGTCCACGGTTATCAGGTCGAAATCGATCCGGGCACAGGATCCTACAAAAAGAATCCCAGGAACCTGTTGGCCGATGGCAAGCTCGCTCCGGAAACGGCCCCGCGTTCCTGGTCTGGTGGTATTTACGATGAAGCCCGTCGTGGTTGGCTCAACAACCTGACTAAGAATCCCGCTGCTCGGCAAGCCTTCAGGCAAAACCAGTGGAATCACTATCGCATCGAGGCCATAGGCGACCGGATACGAACCTGGGTTAACGGTGTGCCCGCCGCTGATCTGAGAGATGATATGACCTCAACGGGATTTATTTCCTTGCAGGTCCACGGCTCCAAACAGGCGGACAAAAGTATCAAATGGCGAAATATCCGCATACAGGATATCAGCAGAGCTAATAAGAAAATTATTAAGGCCCTGATAGTTGACGGCCAGAACAATCATGATTGGAAAGGTACCACGCCCGTCCTCGAGAGGTTGCTGGAAGAAACAGGAATGTTCGAAGTAGATGTGGCTACCTCGCCTGCTAAAGGTCAGCCGATGGATTCCTTCAGACCGATTTTCCCGAAGTACGATGTTATTGTCGCAAACTATACCGGCGATGAATGGCCCAAACAAACTCAGGATGCACTGGTTCAATATATGGAAAACGGTGGCGGTTTGGTTATCTTTCACGCCGCGGACAACGCATTTCCAAAGTGGCAAGAATGGAACGAAATGATAGCTATCGGCGGATGGGGCGGACGGAATGAAAAGTCGGGCCCGATGGTTCGTTACAGGGACGGCAAAGTCGTTTTCGATAACTCTCCCGGTGCTGGTGGGACACACGGCCCACAGCACGAATTTCAGGTTGTCATGCGAAACCGTCTGCATGCCATCACGGCAGGCCTTCCCGAAAAATGGATGCATGCGAAAGATGAACTCTACAGCAAGCTTCGAGGGCCTGCAAAGAATATGGAGGTTCTTGCAACCGCTTACGCCGACCCTGCTAAACAGGGTACCGGCGAGCACGAGCCGGCCCTTTTTACCATACAGTACGGCAAAGGAAGAGTTTTCCATACCGTCCTCGGTCACGGTCCCGAACAGTTGCGCAGTGTCGGATTTATCGTAACATTCCTGCGTGGTACCGAATGGGCCGCTACCGGACGAGTAACTCAGATCGAAGTGCCCGCGGACTTCCCAACAGCCGACAAGGTCAGCCTCCGGGCTACTCTCTCAGCCAACTATGATGCCGTCGAAGATTATGACTTCGGCAAATCTCGCCGGGCCCTTGCGGCTATCGAGGAGGAGATTAGAAACGTACCGACGTCCTCGTTTCCACAGGTCGAGGCAAGATTGCTTAAGGCTCTTCAGTCATCCAAAACAACCTTCGCCGGAAGGCAGTTCGTCTGTCGGATGCTGCGTCGTGTCGGTTCGGACAAATCCGTACCTGCTCTGTCAAAACTGCTTGCCGACAGGGAACTTTCCCATATGGCGCGGTTTGCGTTGCAGTATATGCCTGCTCCCGAAGCCGGCGACGCTCTGCGACAGGCGCTGACAGAATTAGAGGGTAATCGCAAAATCGGCGTCATCGGTTCAATAGGCCAGCGCGGCGACCGCAAAGCTATACCCGAACTCGCAAAGCTTATAGCCGGCGATAATCCGGATATTGCTCGTGCTGCTATTGAAGCTTTGGGAAGAATTGGGGGCGAACAAGCGGCTCGCGCACTAATAGACACCCAAGTACCGGCAAGTCTCAAGGCTGCTTATGACAATGCCTATTTGATGTGTGCTGACAAAATGCTTACTAAAGGACAGAGGCCTGAAGCTGTGGCAATCTATCGCAAAATGATTGCACCGGCCAACAGTACCTGGACTCGAATCGCTGCCTATAAAGGCCTCGTCCGGGCCGAAAAAGATAAGGCGGTCCCTTATGTGCTGGCCCTTCTCAAAGATAAAGACCTTGACCTCCAGCGTGCCGCCGGAAAGTTTATCACAGAAATGCCCGGTATCGCTATCACAGAAGCCCTTGCCGAACAACTGCCGCAGCTCAGTGGCGACGCCCAGGTTGTGCTGCTAAGCGCTCTTGAAGCACGTGGCGATAAGGCCGCGGCACCTTACGTAGCAAAAGCTCTCGCAAGCAGCAGCGTTTCTGTTCGTCTTACAGCCGTCAAAGCCCTTGCGGTTCTCGGTGATTCTTCCAATGTTGAGCTGCTTGCCGACGTATCAGCCGCGGATGATGAAACCGGCAAAGCCGCTATGGAAAGTCTCAGCCGAATCTCAGCTCCGGGCGTTACTGACGTACTGATTGGCATCGCGCAAAGCAATGCTCAGAACCAGGTTCGCATTAATGTGATTCAAACACTTATCAATCGTCGCCAGACTGATGCAATTCCTGCTTTGTTCACAATTGCCAAAGACAATAATAGAAATATTCGCCAGGTGACTTATAAGGCCCTGGGCGAATTGTCCGGGCAAAAAGAACTTCCAGCTATGGTTTCAATACTCCTCGCGGCTAAAAGTGATGCCGACCGAGCGGGTATTGAACGTGCCATTGTAACCACTGTCACCCGGCTCGAGGAGCCGGACGCCGCTCCTGTCATTGCGGGCCTGGCTGATGCTGATAACGCCGCAAAGCCTCATCTTTTGGCCGTGCTTTCACGCATAGGAGGCCAACAAGCCCTTCAGGCCGTTCGCGGTCAGTTGCTCAGCCGTAATGCAGAAATCAAAAAAGCTGCCATCCGCGCCCTGGCCGACTGGCCAGAAACGGCGCCGCTGGCAGACCTTATGGAAATAGCTAAGTCTGGACGCGATTCGGCCAACCAGGTACTGGCGCTTCGTGGTTATATAAAGCTGCTCGGAATACCCGCCAACCGCAGCGCAGCCGAGACTGTCACTTTGTTGGCTGATGCTATGTCTGTTGCGAAGCGCATCGATGAAAAGAAAGCTGTGCTCTCTGCCTTGTCCAAATATCCCTGTAAGCAGGGATTAGCTCTTGCCGAACAGTGGAAAGAAATTCCCGGCCTGACTGCTGAGGCGGAATTGGCCTCGAAGAAAATTAAAGAAGCATTGGTGAGCAAGAATCTGAAAGCTACAGCCTCACTTGACAATAGAAATGCGCGTCGAGCGCTGGACGGTAATCGCTCAAGTCGCTGGAGTACTGGTAGGGGTATGAAACCCGGCGATTGGTTTGTATTAGACCTCGGCGTCGAAAGTACTGTATCCGGCCTGACTCTCGATACAAGGGATTCGTCCAATGACTACCCACGCGGATATGAGATCTATGTTTCTTTCGATGGCGGCAGTTGGGACAAACCCATTGCCACGGGCAAAGGTACCAATCCAATCACCGAAATCAAGTTTGGAAAACCTGTGCAAACAAGATTTGTCAAAATCGTTCAGACCGGCTCGTCGGACAGTTGGAATTGGTCAATCCACGAGCTGAAGGTCGATGTACAATAGGCTGCGCAGTTAAGTATCCTCAGGAAAATCCGATATTTGGTCTTCGAATTTCAGGGGCGGTTCTCGAATCGCCCCTGTTGAAGTTCTTACATTATCTCGCCAAGAGTAGTTAGCGTCAAATCGATATCCTCGGAGTTGATGCCGTAATGAGTTACCGCCCTGAAGCGGGATGGTCCTAACAGCAGTATTTTAATTCCTTTATTGTCGAGCTGGCTCACAAGTTCCTCAGCCTTGATTTGCCTACTTACCATATCGAAATAAACAATATTTGTTTGTACCCTTTCCTGCTCAATGGACAAACCTGGGATTCGGGCGATACCCTGGGCAAGACGCTGAGCGTTTGCATGGTCATCTGCTATTCTGTCCACCATCTCATCAAGAGCTGTTATACCTGCGGCGGCGATAATGCCGCATTGCCGCATACCACCTCCAAGTATTTTTCGGTTTCGCCGCGCTTCAGTAATGAACTCTTTTGAGCCGCAGATTACAGAGCCGACGGGTGCCGAAAGCCCCTTTGAAAGACAAAAGCTGACTGAGTCTGCATAACCAGTCAGCTCCGTTACGTCCACCTGCAAAGCCACAGCGGCATTGAATATCCGGGCGCCATCAAGGTGCACCATAATATCCCGGTCATTGGCCAGTTCCGCGACTGCTTTCATATATTCGAGCGTAAGAGCAGCACCGCTGCAGCGATTGTGGGTGTTTTCCAGGCATATCAGCCGGGTTCGTGGAAAATGTACGTTATCACCGCGAATAGCCGCCTCGATTTCCTCCAGGCGCATCGTGCCGTCAGGTTGATTGGTAATTGTATGAGGGTGTATCCCGCCCACGGCCGATATACCACCGGCTTCATAAAGAAACGTATGCGACCGGTCGCCAAGGATGACCTCTTCAGCGCGTTTGCAATGAGTGAGTATGCATACCAGATTTCCCATCGTACCGCTAACTACCAGCATCGCCGCTTCTTTTCCCATACGTTCGGCGGCCATTTTCTCAAGACGTATCGTTGTCGGGTCTTCACCGAATACGTCATCACCCAGCTCGGCGTTAGAAATAGCCTCTTTCATCGCCGGCGTTGGCAAAGTAACAGTGTCGCTTCGTAAATCAATCGTTTTCACTTACTTATCTCCAGGACATAAAAATTAAAAGTGATATTTCTCATTAAACTCTTTTAGTTAATGCAACGGACTTTTTCTATCGCTACAATATCAAATTTGCCTGACAAATAAAGTTATTTTGCAGCTTTTTTACTCGTTCATCCAGAGATATCTCCCAAAGC
>DAOUVA010000062.1 GCA_030667885.1 Phycisphaerae bacterium | reverse complement strand
TGGATGTATATCCACTTCCAAATTGGTGCGGCTAAGTACGGAGCTATTTACGGTAGTTTCGCTGCCCTGCCCCTGTTTTTATTATGGCTTCAAATAAGCTGGCTGATTGTTTTGTTTGGCGCAGAACTTTCTTTTGCCCATCAAAATGTTGAGACTTATGAATTTGAACAGGACTGCTTGTCTGTCAGCTATTCCTTTAAGAAACTGCTTTCCCTGTTAACAACTCATCTGTTGATAAAGAGCTTCTGTAATGCAGAGCCTCCTTTGGATGCTGAAAAAATCTCGCATATACTCGAAATTCCTATTCGTTTAGTACGGCAGATACTTTTTGAATTAGTTGAATCGGGAATCCTCTCTGAGGTCAGAAAGGATAGCAATAAAGA
The DNA here is from genome assembly GCA_030667885.1 of Phycisphaerae bacterium. Classification (GTDB taxonomy): domain Bacteria; phylum Planctomycetota; class Phycisphaerae; order Sedimentisphaerales; family Anaerobacaceae; genus NIOZ-UU13. Next base: position 12,353 of record DAOUVA010000062.1, on the reverse strand, counting down.
TGTTGCATATCAGCCTGCAATTGATGTTGGAAAACTCACTGTAAAATTTGTCGTTGAATCCCTTGAGCATCGAGGCAATTCAACCATTCCTGTTGGGAAAACAAGCGAACTGGACAAGCTTTCAAATTGCCTTAGTACATTCGCCGATGATATTGAAAAATCACCGGCAAATATTCTTTTGAAGGATCTTTAGTTATTTACATTCAAAAGGCACAATCTGAGCAAGTTTAATCCTGTTTCTTTGATTTGAACAAGCCCTGGACACCTTTGATAATCCCCTTACCTGCATCGGCGCCACCTTCTATGAGTTTTGCACCACCTTCGACAGCGGCCTTTCCCACCTCGGCAGTTATACCCAATGTTGTGCTCATAGCATTTGTAAGACCCTCAGGTAAAAGCCCGACCCCCTGTTTTGCCACGCCCGTGGCGATAGCCAAAAGGATTTTGCCGGTTAATTTAGCCACATCCATCTTATTATCGCTGCCTAAGTCGGTCATGACAATTGGATCCAGTTTCAGTGTAACAGTATCTGCTTTGCCGGGAATAGGTAAAAGCTTAGCCTGAACCACTATATTCCTAAGTTCTAATTTATCAATATGAAGCTTTTTTGCGGCCTTCTTTGTTTCGTCCTCCGGCTCTTCTTCTGACTTTGGGAGCGCATTGATGATGTCCTGGAGATTGTTACTTGTGACTCCTTTTTGTTCGAGTACAACATTCACACCATCAAATATTATCTCCTTTATGTTTATGGTGTCTTTCAAAAGTGAGCCGGTGCTGACCGCAATACGGGCATTACCTACTTCGAGCAGTTTTTCATGTTTGTAGCCCGGTGGATTATCAATTACAAGGCCCTGGAAGCTGACTTCCGCTCCTAAGATTGAAAAGTCCATGTCGTCTATATTGACCGGAACAGTTAATGTTTTACTTGCCGCAGTTTCAATCCCTGTTTTAAGAAGGCTGTTGCCAAAGAAATGAATCACAACCACGACGCAGACAATCAAAGCCACAATTGCTAACAAAACAATGCGCAGGATTTTACGTATACTTTTCATTGTTCTATTCTCCCAAAAAATAATATTTCCGGTTTTTATTGCCCGGCCATTGCATTTATAAACTCATTGGCTTCTGCGATGGAAGCCTCCATTTCCTTAATAAGTGTTGCGATATCAGCTTCTACAGAAGCAAGCTCATTATGCAATGATGCAATTGCCTGGGCATTGAGGTTGTGTTTAAGAAAAAGGACCTGGTCATTGAAAGCAGTAAGGACGGGTGCTATTTTGCTCTCTGCTCTCTTCATTGCGGTGATCAACTGTGAATACCGCTGACGTGTCTGTTTAAGTTTTTGCTCACTTGAGCGACGCAGCTCATCGCTGTCGTATTGGTCCAATTCGGATTCCCATTCTTTGAAAAGATCCTTAGCAACTATTTCAACGCCGGCGATATGGTTCCTTACGCTTTTTGCTTTTGACTGGCTTTTGTCAAGTTCGCTCTTTAGTTGGTTGTACTTTTCTTCCAGTTTGCCGCCGCTGAACTCGACAACAGCACTAAACTTATCGAGGGCTGATTTAAACTGCTCTTTGGCCTCCTCCTGAGCGTCACGGGCGTCTTCAACACGACTGACTAATAAGTCCCGCTTATGTTGACCAAACGCCTCCATTGTTTTGTAATAAGCGCTCCGGCAACCTGCTATGGCCAACGCCGAGACAATAAACATTGATATCGTGATTTTATTCATTGTCATACCTTCCATGATTTTCATTCGATTAAAAGCTGTAGCCTACGCCGAAAAGGTACTTGGTATCGGTTTTGTGAGAACCAATAGCAGGTGTTGCGTCATAATCGAAGATGACCTTAAAAGTCGTAAACATTGTACTGGTAAAATGAGCACGAATCTCAGCGGTTGATGTGAGAAAATAATCAGAGACCTTGTCTGTACTCGGATAATATGTCAGATCGTGAATAAACTTTACGTTCTTCATTAATGTCTTGTCGAAGTTATACCCAGCCTGGAACGACACTTCGCTATTGCTGTCGGTCTGGTTGTCAAACTTCTCATAGAGAGAGGCCAGACCAAATTCGGTCGAGAAATTCAAATCTTCCGTTTCAACCCACTGATAACCGGCACCGCCGCCGACAATCATCCTTCGGTCAAGCTCAGAAATTGCATCTTTTTCATATCGGCCGTCCACATATCCAAAGAACTTTTTCGAAAAGAAGTAGTCATACTTCGCTTTTGACCGCCACCAATCCTCAGTAGTATCCTCTTTACCGGTTGTCTTATTCTCCTGCTTAGTTTTTGCATAATCTGCGCTAATCTGCGTGCGGTCATTTTCGGTTCTTTTGTTCAAATTAACACTACCACTCATAGACTGGTTTTTTGTGTTACCATGAGTAGAAGTGAGTCCGGCTGAAAGATTACCCGTCCACTTCGGTACAGGCTTTGCCGGGGGATTTATCGAAGAGATTTCAGCCAGTTCAAAATCCTGCGCCTTTATCGTACCGGCCCCTTCGATAGCGAACTTGCCGGGTTCCGAGCTTACTATCTTTTGTAACAGAACGTTATCGTCCTTGAGATGAACCGCTATCGGGTCATCAGTACTGAACGTCTGTATCTTGGATACATCTATGGTCACATCGCCGATAGCATCCGACTTGAAAAGCATCTTGCCTTCTACAAGATGGGTAATTTTTCCAGTAAGACGGTCTCCATTTGTAAAGATGATTTCGTCCGCATGAATTGACTGGACACAAAATAAAAGACAAAATGTTAATACCAAAATTTGCCGACACATAATCACACCCTTTCACCATAATAAATTTTTAAAATAGTTATAACGATTGACATTTCAAATATCGAAATAAGCTTTTCAATTCGACCAAACATCTCAGGCGCCTTGCTGGGCTTCATTCTTAATATGAACATCCCGCTGCGGGAACGGTATCGATATACCGTTTTCATCGAGAGCGAGTTTTATTTTTGCAGTCATATCGAAATATATATCCCAGTAATCTGCCGAATTGACCCAGGGACGAACGACAAAATTTACACTGCTGTCGGCAAGCTCAAAGACAGCTACATTCGATTTGGGATCATGGAGGACTCTTTCATCTGAAGCCAGAACATTTTCGATAATTTTTTGGGCCGTTTTCAAATCATCTTCGTAAGAAATTCCGATTACTAAATCAACTCGTCTTTTCCCATTGACGGTGTAATTTAATATATTACCATCTGTAATCTTGGCGTTGGGAATTATTGCGCGAACATTATCAGGAGTATTAATAATCGTATTGAAAATCTGAATTTCCTGAACTGTTCCCTTGATTCCGGCTGCTTCAATGAAATCTCCGACCTTAAATGGACGGAAGATAATCATCAAAAAGCCGGAAGCAAAATTAGAAAGCGAGCCTTGCAGAGCCAAGCCTATAGCTAAACCCGCAGCGCCCAAAACTACTGCAAATTCAGTTGTCTTGACTCCCAAAGGTTTTACAGCAGTCATAATTATGAATACTAACATAACTATATTGCTGAGATTCTTGATAAATGTGGCTAATGTCTTGTCAACACGAGATTTGATGAGTGCTTTTTCTATCCATTGAGAGATGATTTTGGCTAGCCATCGGCCGATAAGAAAGATTAATAAGGCCCCTATAACCTTAAATCCATATTGGGCTAAATATTCATAGACCGTCTGTAAAATTTCATCTACATTTATACCTTTTATACCTTCTACGACCTCTACACTTTCTGCGCTCATTATATTTACCCTTTAAAATTATATTTCAGACTTCTGTTCCGATAAGATTATACGATGTTTTAGTAATGTATCAAGCGAAAATACTCCACAAGATTTTCAGTATTTTTCACGTTATTTACTGACTATCACTTTATTCTGGCTGAGCGGCAAGGGTGTGAATAATTGTAAAAAAATAGTTGTATTATGTTTTATTTGTATTAAAATACTGTTTTCTATTCGGGGCGTGGCGCAGTTTGGCTAGCGCGCGTGACTGGGGGTCACGAGGTCGCAGGTTCAAGTCCTGTCGCCCCGATTCGATACTTTGCTCATTTTATGGTGTATGTCTTAGAATCGACCTTGAATGGTCCGTCCAATTCAATAGTTGCGGTAAATGGTCCGGTTACGTTTTGGGGCTCTCGCCACGAGAGCGAACAGGTGCCGCCTCAGCCATACTCGAAGCTGAAAGTTCGATTGTACGTACCATCACTATTCTTGATATTTAGTTTCGGGGCTTGTGGCCTGGCGCCATTTTGGGTCAGTTCGATGTACTCTTCAAGGCGCCCTTTGATTATTTGATTAAAGGAGTAAATTGATCCGCTCTTTCTTGCATCCACGGTCGCTATGATAGGCTCTCCGATATCCAGTTTTATCTGGTTGCTGTCATTGACTTCGAAGAGACTCTGATCGCCAAAACTTTGTCCTGTCAATGCCCATGTGTTGCCCTGGTCATCTTCGCGTTCGGTCCTCCAAAGGCGAGTAGTATATTCTCCCACGGGCAGTTGCCCTATCCCCTTGTCAGGCTTAACATTGACAATTCCGTTTTCGCCGTCAGCGGCAAACTGGCTAATCGTTTCCGGCAGGCTGACCGAACCGTAAACAACATCCTTATCTGCTTTCATTCGATAAATTGATACTGCCAACAGCCCAAATACGCCTAATCCCAAAGCTAACCAAACAATATATTTGTTTTGCATCTTTGCACCTCAACGTATAACTAATTTATCAACTCTACCAATATCCTGCTTTATATTTCTCATTTAAGCAAGACAATACTGAAGGTAAGATTTTACAATATTTCAATGCTTTTTACCATTATTCTATAAAGTTTCTTTTCACAATATGACATCTATTTATGGATATTTAACATTTTCTCCTGTGAACCCCAGTCTTTGGGTAATCGTATTATACTATGGGGGGCAACGCGAGCCGGGTTGTATTTCACTCTCCTCCACCTCTCGGCTCGCTCTTTATGTTTTACATAATCTATAGAGCGAGCTTGACAATTTCGAGTTTCCATTATGTACTTTGCGCAGGTACAAGAGGTTTCAGGTTTAAATCCTGTTGTCCCGATTACAGCGCTATTTGTTGACATCTTTAACGTGCTTAGTTTTGCTAAATATCGCGAATCCCAACACGGCTAACAGTACCACTGCCGATATATGCCCAAGTATTGAAGGCTCCATCTGGTGCAAATGGGTACGAACTGATGGACCAAGATCAGGAAACATTGTATCGAGTAATAATCCGGCACCAAGGGCACTAACCGCGACAGTGAAAAGATATACTATCGCTGTTCGTCCTCCCAAGGCTTTCCAGATTGTTGTAAAGGTGGCAGCATTGGTAGCCGGCCCGGTAATAAGAAATACCAGTGCGGCTCCCGGCGTTAACCCTTTTAATATCAACGCCGCTGCGACTGGTATCGAGGCTGTTGCACAGACATAAACCGGTATGCCCAAAAACATCATTACCACCATTGCGAAAAAGCCGGTGCCCAGCAGTTTTTCCGCGAAAAGATCATCAGGCACTAAAGCGGAAATGCAGGCAGCAATAACAAGGCCGATTAGCATTGCCTTGCCAATATCGCGCGGCAATGTAACAAAGCCGTATTTTAATCCTCTGAAAATCCTGCTGGTTTTATTTGAACTGCTGCAGCACTCATCTGAACAATCTTCTTTTGGGCGGTTCAAATCCTTTTTATCTCGGTCAAACACATTGACCAACGCACCGCCGACAATACCTGTGACAAATGCTGCTGCGGGTCTGAAGATGGCAAAAACCGGGCCGAGAAGACTTAAAGTAACAAAGATGCTGTCAATACCCGTTTGAGGCGTGGACAGTAAAAACGATATTGTGGAGCCTTTGCTTGCTCCGTGTTTGTGCAGTGATATCGATACAGGAATAACACCGCACGAGCACAAAGGCAGGGGAACTCCGAAAAGCGATGCTTTTACCAAAGGCCACAGTCCCCCGCCGCCCAGATGTTTTTCTACGAAACTTTGTGATATAAGTACAGAAAGAGCTCCCGCTATGAAAAAACCGAAAAGCAGATATGGCGACATTTCGGCTGCGGTATTCCAAAAACCAACAATTATCGACCATGCAAAATCAAGCATTATTTACCTATGTTTTGAAAGGAGCGGCTAACTTACTATTGTCTGAGTTGCACTGACATTACCTTGCAAATCAATTGTAACGTCTTCAAAACTCATTTCAATTTTATTTTTTGCTATGGCCTGCCGTGCAATATGAGTAAGGCCTGAGCAGCACGGCACTTCCATATGGATGACAGATAAACTGTTCAGTTTGTTGGCTTTTAATATTGCCGCAAGCTTATCAATATAAAAATCAACGTCATCAAGTTTCGGACAGCCCACAGCAATACTGTTGCCTTTCAAAAACCTGTTGTGAAAATCACCCATTGCAAACGGCACGCAATCTGCAACAAGCAGCAAATCGGCGTTGGCAAAATAAGGGGCTGATGGTGGCACCAGCTTCAACTGCACAGGCCACTGGCTGAGCTGTGACGGAACCTGAGCGGTAGAATCTGTGGCCGGGCTTTTTACTTGCAACTTCTGAGCCTTCATGCCCGGGCACACAAAATCAGCCTGCTTGCTACTCTCTTTTTCCCTGGCCAGATGTACTTTGGTTGCTTCCTCGTCGAATTCAGCGGCCTGACGCTGTTCAATAATTATTGCATCCTCTGGGCAATGACCAATACAGGCCCCCAGACCGTCACAATAAATTTCACTGACCAATTTGGCTTTTCCGTTAACTATCTCTATAGCACCTTCGGCACAGGCAGTCACACACTGCCCGCATCCATTACATTTTTCTTCGTCAATTTTTAGAATGTTACGCAGGCCCATCTTGAAATACCTCATTTTGAATTTTATGATCGATCATATTTCTTATTATAACTCAGACATTATTATGCATATCTACCCTGATTAGTACAGATAAGATTTATATTACCTGCTATGTATAATTGCCACTTCCTTTTCGAATAATACAATGCTCTCCGCAACAAGAATGTTGCTGCAATTCTTTCCATAAAAACCTGCCAACCGCATGTTAAAAGCGGCTGGCAGGCCTATACAGAAGTAGTTGGTCACAGCCTTATCTTCGGCTGAGTTCATATTGGCTGTTACTGGTGTATGAGTAGGTAACGTTTGGTTGCCAGAAACCGGTTTCGCCTTGCTCCCAGGCAAAATTATCTGGTGAATAGTTTTCACGAGTATATCCTTCCTGACAGCCGGCGACTATTAACACAGACAGTAACGCAACCATTAATAATGCTAATTTTAACGCCTTCATAATTATTCTCCTTAAAATTGAGGTATTTAATATGCAATGTTTCTTGTCAAACTCACGATTAATCCAATCTGTTCGTTTTGCTATAATATGCCGTTAATTTCATTTAGTATCGTCTTAATTATATACGACCATTTTAGTCCTATATGTTCATGGAAAACTTTCTTTTCAGGAAAAAATTAATAAATCTTCGCTAATATTCAAAAAACCTCAACTTTTGACACTTCTGACTAATCCGGTACCTGGAATTGAAAAACATATCTGCGTATATGCTCAGGAAAGACATATTTAAGTTATTATATGTCTTCCTGAACATAGCAGCATTTTCTGATGACTTACCATAATATTCCGGTAAATACCTCTTTATTTTAGCATCTCGGCCAAATCTTCCTCGACATTACCAATCGGCTTGATGTCGAATTTCTCCACAAGAACGTTCAAAACATTCTCACTAAGAAAAGCCGGCAGACTCGGACCAAGTCTTACGTTTTTTATCCCCAAGTGAAGCAGTGTAAGCAGAATTGCCACTGCTTTCTGCTCATACCATGACACTACGAGCGAAAGAGGTAAATCGTTTACACCACAATCAAAGGCCTCGGCGAGCGCACTTGCAATCATGATAGCTGAGTAACAATCGTTACATTGTCCGGTATCTATCAAACGAGGAATTCCGTCGATATCGCCGTAATCACGTGCATTCAATCGATACTTACCGCATGCCGCCGTCAATATCACGCAATCATCAGGTACTTGCTCGGCAAGTTCGGTAAAGTAGTTACGTCCCGGTTTTGCACCATCACAGCCGCCTATAAAGAAGAAATGTTTAATCTTACCGGCCTTTACAGCCCCTACAATTTTTTCCGCAAGGCCGAGTACTGCCGTATAGTGGAATCCTGTACTCAGCGTTCCCTGGGTGTTCTCCGCCAGCGGCGGCTGAGACAGGGCAGTCTCAATAACATCGCTGAAATCTCTGTTCTTGAGGTGTTTTACCCCTGCGGCGCCGGCTATCCCGCAGGTAAAGATTCTGTCCTTATACGAGTCTTTTGGAATCATAATGCAGTTGGTCGTAACTAAGATCGCACCGCTGAACTGGTCGAACTCTGTCTTTTGATTCTGCCAGGCTGTACCGTAGTTACCCACGAGATGCTTGAACTTCCTGAGTTCCGGATAACCGTGAGCCGGCAGCATTTCACCGTGAGTATAAATGTTGATGCCTTTTCCCTCGGTCTGCTTTAATAACTCATAAAGGTCAAGCAGGTCATGACCGGTAACAACGATTCCCGGCCCGGCTTTTGTGCCGGTCGGCACTGTTGCAGGTGTTGGGTTACCAAATCTCGATGTGTGTGCATCATTAAGCATTTTCATCACACGAAGATTCATCTCTCCGGCTTTGAGGCACAATTCAAGATACCGATTGAGATCAAAGTCAACATTCGTCAGCGTTGAGAACATTGCTTCGTGCATAAATGCATCCACCTCATCGTCCCTTTGTCCAAGGTCACGGGCATGATATGCATAAGCAGCTATCCCTTTTAGCGCAAATATGAGCGTGTCCTGCAAACTCTGAATGTCTTCGTCCTTGCCGCAAACTCCGACTTTAGTACATCCCGTACCACCCGCGGCTTGTTCACATTGATAACAAAACATAATACTCCTTTCATATTTTCCAATATATTTTTTATTTCAGTTTTTTACAAACAACTCTGCTGCTATCCGACGACCCTCGTCGGTCTTAAATCTTTTATCTATAATCTCCTGCAGTTTCTCGTTACTTACCCCGCTTGAATCCGCCCGTAGATTTACGATCTGGTCTGCATCCCAGATAATTCTGAACTCAATCGTATCGATTTCTTTATCACTGTGATGGTTTGCTATAATTTTGCATATATGCTCGATGGCCTCAGCCGGGATATCTTGCTTTTCCAGAATCTCCCCGGCAATTGGCGGACCTTCAATTTCCTGATACTTGCCTGCTGAAGAGCCATGTTTGTCTTCGGCCTCGTGAATTCCAATATCATGTAAAATAGCCGCAGCCCTGACAATCAATGGGTCACCGCCTTCGGCATTCTGTATCTGCTCGGCGTAATCGAGAACGGCAAGTGCGTGCTCAATCCGTTTCTTATCCTGGCCAAAAACACTTTTCATCTGACTTATCAGCTTTTCCCGTATAACTTTCAGGTTCTTTACTTCGTCAAGCCCCATGCACTGTGCGGCATATTGACACCATTCGGCGCAGCCGAGGTCTATCTTTGGATTAATGACTATTTGTCCGCACTTGCGACATTTTAACTTCGGTTCATCTTTGAAAAACTCGACATTTTTGCCGCATCCGGGGCATTGCACTTCAAAGATATCCTCCGGTTTCCAAAATCTCTGGTCTTGTCCTGGACATCTAAACATGTTTCCGCCTCTTTTTATTCAAAATAAATTGCGTGCCTTTTTATGCACGAATCATAGTGAGTAACATCTTGAACTTTTCCCGGGCCGTAACTGAATGCGGCACATTACCCGGCATAATGATAATCTCTCCGGCTGCAACCTGTTTGGTTTGGCCATCTATAGTCAATTGGCAGTGCCCGTCAAGGACCTGTACTACGGCATCGTAAGGGGCCGTATGTTCGCTTAACTTCTGGCCCTTATCAAAGGCAAAAAGCGTGATTGTACCTGCCGACTTATCAAGTATTGTCTTACTAACAATTGAATCATTCGAGTATTCAACCAAATCCGCCAGGCTTTGCCCTTTACTCACACATGCCTCAAGAGTGCCGGACCTTTCTTTTTCACTGGTCATTTTCTTCTCCTTTTGTTCTTTGCCTTGTCTTTTTTGGGACTTTGATGGTGTAAAAGCTCACTTAACGTAATACTCTTAAGATAATCGCCGATATTCTTTTGAAGTTTGGCAAGCTTTACGGTTATGGGACAACTGCTTTGTCGTTGGCAGACATTCTCTCCCAATAAACATCTGCTCAAACTCAAAGGCCCCTGGATGGCATCTATAATTTCCGATAAATTTATTTTTTTTGGCGTTCTGCTCAAAACAAAGCCGCCTTGGGGCCCCATACTGCTTTTTACCAGCCCGGCATTATTAAGTTTCTGCATCAGCTTGCAGGCAAGCTGGTAAGAAATATCCTCACATTGAGATATATCCCTTGTCGATACGGGATCCTCGCCGTAGTGCCCTGCCAGGTTCACCATTGCTCGCAGAGCATAATCTGTATTGCGTCGTAGTATATCCATCTTAAAACCTTAATAATAATTGCTCTATATAGGACTATTATAGTCCAATACAATACTTTCGTCAACAGACAAAAAAATATTTTTCAAAAAAAAGTCTATATTTTGCTTAATTGTGAATTGCGGTCCTTCAAAAACAGCCCTATTTGTTTAATTAAGCTGTTTTTATGCAATTTTTCAAAGAGAAAAAAACTGGGCAAAAACCACAAAAAACAACATTATTAACTTACATTCTAAAATATGGGACTAATAAAGTCCTAAATGCTCTACGTGTCAATTAAACGGAATCTTTTGAAAAAAATCAATGTTGGTTGAGACTAATTACTGCCTCAATCGCTTACGGTGGTCTTTCCATCTGAGCGAATAAATATACGCTTTTCGAAGTTTTTGGTCGACTTAAATCGGTATTCGTTTTGCCCTTTTAATATCACCTGTTTTTTATCGGTAATTATTTCAATATCCTGCTCAGGATTCCTTTCGCTGATAATATTAGCCAATACAAAAGCCTTTTCGAGTCCATCGCCGGTCTTATAGTTTGCTACTTCATCGGGCTGAGCCAAACGCTTGCCGTCGTAAATAGAAGCATTTTTCATTTGTTCAAGCCACGTGTGGGTTTCTTCGAGAGACATGGCTTCTGCCGTTTTGATTGAAGCCGGATTACGCTCCATTGCTGCTTTGACAAACGGTTCCCAGTTACAGCTTTCCATATCTCGATATGAATAAAAAGCAAGATCGGCCGTGGGATTGCTTTGTCGCACCTTTTGCAGATAGTCAATTATCTGTTCTCTACTTTGCTCTGTGGATATTTCAATCGGCTCAGTGGGCAGGTAATTTTTATGCGAAGTCGGAAGCTTTGCTTTGATGTGCATAAAATCGGCTAATTCATCCAAAAACCGTTGCGCCTCCGGGATAATCGGTTCAATAAATTTCCTTAATGCCGCTTTACCCTCGGCGCTTCTGATGTCAGGCTTTTGCTGCTCTATAAAGTCATTAAGCTCATCACAACGGATTCTTCCCGGCAGTTGATATCTGACAAAATCTTCATCCGAAATTTCTGCGAGCAGTTTTTCGAAGGTTTTGTCGGCTACTCTGTAATTACTGCCATGCTCATAATGGAAAAGAACCTCAGCTTTTAAGAATTGGGGCTGTTTATGACATTCGCGACAGACCTGAAAAAACTTCTGATAGTTGTGGTTGGATCGCAAAAAATTTGCAAAGACAGAAAGCGACAAATCTGCCGATAAATAAGAATCAAGTTTCTTTCTAAAATCCTGATGAAGTTTTTTTCCTATCGTGGCATCTTTATACAAACAGTGTACGTAGCCGGAAGAATGAGCCAGGATTGTAATGTTTTCATTGCGCAGTGCCCGCTGGGCCTTGTTGGAAATAGCTGTTCCGTTGAACCACATCGTTTTCGTAACGAGCCTTCGGTTGTTGGTTAAAATCCCATCCTGTATGTCGAGGAAATTTTGGGAGTGCAGCGGCGTAAGTATCATATAGATATCTTCCAGCGGTATTTGGCATACGATAAACGCCGCCGCAGCGTAAAGGGCGGCAAGTGATACGCATTCCCCTGCCGCACTCTGATAACCTTCTTTGAGGCGAAAAGCATTCATCGCCTCGACTGTTTCCGTCTTCCAGTATGGGATTATATCGCTGTCATATTTGTCCAGGCCGAAGTGCCTGCGAATATCAACATCGAAATAATATTTGTCCCCCTGATAGCCGAATAGTGCATTGCTGTTAGCAATGTCTTCGGGCGAAATAAATTTTTCAAATCGCTTTATCTCTTTG
>DAOUVA010000115.1 GCA_030667885.1 Phycisphaerae bacterium | reverse complement strand
TTTTCGGAATCCGGAATTGCACGCGCGGCCTCGATTGCAGCAAGCTTTTCATCTGGGGATTGTGATTGCCGGACATAACAGAAAAAACAGTAGATAAATGCTGTAATTACTAAAACAATTGCAACAAGTAAAATACGCTTTACGGTGCGTTTTGGAGTTTTGGTTTTTTTGTTTTGCCAGGTTTGTTCGGCCATTTTACATATCCAGTTTCTCGTGCAGGTGGTTCAGTAGTTGGCCTAAGTGTGCCGGTTATTCATAGCTCAAAGATTCCTAATGGATTACCTGTGGCATTATGTCACGGATTACTTTATCTATTTCGGCCAGATGTTAACCGTTTCTCCAAATAATGAAAAGCGTTCGCCGTGGTTTTCGTATTCGAACTCGTTTCCAGTCACCGGATCTATTAAAGCCTCGGCCGGGACACCTGATTTTATTGCATTAAGACTGTCAGGCCAAGTGCCATGTTCAATGTTATACTGTTTTATCGCTATCAAAAGCTGCGAACCTCTACGCAAGGCTAACGTTCTTAAATATAAATCGTGTAAACCATATTTGCTTTCTGCCCATTTATCAGCCATGAGCTGGGCGAAATGTATGTAGTTGAACCTTCGTTTACTCGACGTGATGAGTGAGTCAAGTTTCTGTGACTGTTTTTTCCAGTCAAAGTCAGGCCCAGTCATTGAATTGTACTTGTCCAGACAGGTATCGAGAATCTCTGCTGCTTTTTCCGGGTCAGATGGCATTATGAACCAACGTAGTATCGTTTTTGCTTTTATCAGTTTTTTCTGAAGATATGAAGGATATGCGATATATTCCATTTGAGCCCTAAACTGGTCGTCATCAATATCCGTATTCTGGAGAAATTCTGAAAAATTAGACCTTAATTGCGCCAGAGGATCCCGACTTAGTCTTGTACTGCCTTTTGTATTTACCTCATAACAATGGGTCAGTTCAATTTTAATATTAAGTTTATCGTATTCGATAATATTCGTAAAAACAGAGTTCCAATCGTTTTTAATATCTTGAAGAGCCTTTTCTATAATGTTTATATGCGAATCCACGGCTTCGTTCTCAACAACGATTCTATTCAAGTGACCAATTGCAAGGGTTTCAACATATATCCCAGCCAGGAAATCTATTGTCGTAGGTTGCTGATATAGATGCTTTGCCATTTGTAAATTGGCTATAATTTTTTGCACGGCACTGTCAGAGCGACCTTCGGCTATATCATTATTGATGACTATAACCATCAATCTTGCCCAACGTATTATAGCTGAATTTCTATCCCTTTGGTATTCAGGATCTGCCGGATCGCTTATGGGGAATATACATTGTTTTATTTTCGATATCTCTATTAATGTTTCTATTGCACTTTGGATGTGCTTGAGCCTTTCGGCAATTTCAGGATAATCTTTGCTTAGCCATGGATTTTTAAAAGTGTTGTTAAAGGTATCAGGGTCTGAGTCAACAATATCGAAAATATAATAGTCATTTGCATCATGGCTTTCCATCAATTGATTGTAGCTTATCGCAGCATTCTGTTCATCCGATATTGAGTGCTTAGCTTCTAATGCTGCTAATTCTTTATCAAAGTTATATTCATAACGTCGCCAACCTTCATTATCATCTGGTAAAAAGACCCAGGCCATCAATGCTATGACAATAGCACAGGCTGAGAGCCAGAACCATTTCCTGTAAGGTTTGGGCAGGATAGTACAAGCTGCAAGAACAATAGCAAGGAGTGTTATTACCTTCCAGGGGGCCTGATAGATAACAGCCGCGATTAGCAGTAAGACAAGAAGGCTCAAGCCAATCCATTTGAAAACGCGCCAGAGTAATCTGGTTTTTTTCTTATCGATCTGCTGTTCGTTCTGAATCATCTCTTTTGCGCTCCAACTCTCTCTCGATAAAAGAGACGCTTGGGAGGGTGATTTTCTTCAATTTATTTTTTTTAGGTTCAGACCAATCAGATATCCAGCTTCTCGCTTAAGTGGTTTAGCCGATACTTATCTATGGTTTTGGTTCTTTCGGCACTATTGCCCATGCTATGATGTATGTGAAAAGTAAGGGTAATATCCCGGTTGCAAAGCATAAGAAGACCACCATGAGTCGGACCAATGTTGGGTCGATGTCGTATGTCTGGCCGATCCCACCGCAGACGCCAAAAATCTTACTATTTTCTCTGGACAGATACAATTTTCTCATTTCAGTGCTCCTTTTCTTTAAATAGAAACGCACAGGAGAGTAGTTTTCTTCAATTTATTTTTGCATTTTCCCGGTCAGATGTCCAGTTTTTCGCGCATATAGCTGAGCAGTTGGTCGGCGGAGATTCTTGTCTGCTCCATTGAGTCACGCTCGCGGACGGTGACGGTATTGTCTTCTTTTGTCTGGCCGTCAACGGTGAGGCAGAACGGTGTTCCGGCCTCATCCTGTCTTCTGTAGCGGCGACCTACTGCGCCCTTTTGGTCATAAAAGCAGTTGAAATATTTTTTAAGGTCGTTGTAGATATTCGTCGCTATTTCGGGCATGCCATCTTTTTTGACCAACGGGAAAACAGCGGCCTTGACGGGCGCAAGGGCCGGGTGAAATCTTAAAACGTTTCTTGTATCGCCGCGAACTTCCTCCTCGTCATAAGCATCGACCAAAAAAGCAAGCGCACTACGGTCGATGCCGGCACTTGGCTCGATAACGTAAGGGATGTACCGCTTTTTATCCTCGACATCGAAATAAGACAGCGGGCCTTTATGATAATCCTCGGCCTCATCGACCAGTTCGATATTCGTAAGCTCCCTATCGTTCTCATACCATTTATTGAGAGTCCTCATGCCTCGCTGATGCTGCCGGAGGTCGTAATCGGTGCGGTTGGCGATTCCTTCAAGCTCCTGCCAGTCGCCGCTGCCGAACGGGAATTTGTATTCGACATCGACACAGCCCTTGGCGTAATGGGCAAGCTCATCGGAATCGTGCACGCGGAAGTGCAGATTTTCTTTTTTTATACCCAACTCAAGATACCAGTCGAACCGCGCCTGCTTCCAGTGGTCGAACCACTTCTCGTCGGTGCCGGGCTCGCAGAAAAACTCAAGCTCGGCCTGCTCGAATTCGCGTGTTCGGAAGATAAACGCCTTGGTCGTTACCTCATTTCGGAAGCTCTTGCCAATCTGGGCGATGCCGAATGGGATTGTTACCCTGGTGGTATCGAGCACGTTTCTGAAATTGGCGAAGATTCCCTGAGCGGTTTCGGGGCGTAGGTGCATCGTCATAGAATCGTCAACGTTGGCGCCCATCTGGGTTTCGAACATCAGCTTAAAGGGCATCGGCTCGGTAAACTGCCCCACCACGCCGCAGTTCGGACAAAGCTTGTTACTCAAGTCCTGGGCCTTTGCCGCAGCTTCGTCGATTGCGATATGCTCGGTGTGCTCATCGGCCTGGGGAGCATCTTTTTCCTTGAGGTGGTCAACGCGGGTGCGGGTGTTGCACTTTTTGCACTCGGCTATCAGGTCGGCGAATTTGTCGGCGTGGCCGGACGCTTTCCAGATCATCGGGTGCATAAGGATACTGCAGTCGAGGCCGACTACATCGTCGCGCATCTGTACGACGCTTTTCCACCAGGCCTTTTTTACGTTGTTCTTTAATTCGACGCCGAGCGGGCCGTAGTCGTAGCAGCTTGCAAGGCCGCCGTAGATTTCACTGGATTGGAATATAAAACCTCTTCGCTTACACAGCGATACAATTTCATCAAGTTTGGTAATCTTTGCCATATTTAGTCTCCAAAATTATTAATTGGTCCTATTATAAAAGCAAAAGCATTAATTACAAGAGTTGAAAGCTGCAATGTGAGCACCAAATTAGGAACTTCACAGCGAGATAGGTTTGACACGGTCGTTTTAAGCGATTAGATTGATGGGCCAAAACTGTCTTTGTAATGTATGCCTATGGAAACAGAAATATGTATAATCGGAGCAGGGCCTGCGGGTCTGACGGCGGCGATTTTCGCGGCCCAGGGGGGTGTTCATGTAACCATAATCGAAGGCAATACAACGCCCGGTCGGAAACTGATGGTCACAGGGGCCGGACGCTGCAACCTTACACATAACGCCAGAGCCGCCAAGGTTGTCCGAACGTTCGGTCCTGTACAGGGCAGATTCCTGAGCTACTGCTTATACAAGTTTTCACCGCAGGATGTACTTAATTTTTTCGATTCACTGGGGCTCAAAACCAGGACTGAACAAGACGGGTGCGTTTTTCCGGCCTCCGACCGTGCCGGCGACGTAAGAGATGCACTTATAAACCGAGCCAAAAAACTCGGCGTTCATTTTCTCTATGACAAGAGAGCAACCAAGATAACCAAAGAGGTAGATACGTTTATAATTCACATCCCCAAAGAACCTCTCTACGCCAAAAAAGTTATCATCGCGACAGGCGGCCTTTCATGGCCCCGGACAGGCTGCACAGGAGACGGTTACAGCTTTGCCCGAAGCTTAGGTCATAAGGTGACCCAAACCAGGGCCTCTCTTGTTCCGCTGGTGAGCCTTGAAGACTGGCCGGGGCAGCTTGCAGGTACGCCCGTTGAAAATGTAAGAATTTCGGCCCGCATAAATAACAAAAAGATTGCCACCGCCGGAGCGCTTATTTTCACCGACGATGGTATCGGCGGCCCGGGGGTGCTCGATATGAGCCGGCATCTCACCGATTATCTTCCCGCTGAAAAAGCTCCAATCGAAATTACTCTGGACTTTGCGCCGAATGTGGAACAATCCGCTTTCGGTAAAGAAATGACCGAGCTTCTAAACAATAATTCCAAAAAGAAAATCGTTAATATACTTGCTGAATTTCTGCCTAAACGCATTGGCATCTTTCTATGCAAGCGGGCGGGCTGCAATTACGAACTTTCGGCAGGTCAGCTTACAAAAGACGCTCGAAAAAAGCTCATCGCAGCGATCAAAGCCCTGCCTCTTTCAATCGTGCGAACCAGAGAGATTGCCGAGGCGACGGTAACCCGAGGGGGTGTGAGCCTGAAAGAAATTGAGCCTAAAACCATGGAATCTAAGATTTGCCCGGGCCTGTTTTTCGCAGGTGAAGTTCTCGATGTTGACGGCCCGTGCGGCGGATATAATCTGCAAATATGCTTTTCGACCGGCGCACTGGCCACTTCGGTGGCAGTTCAAAAACATACCTCGTAAAGCTCGAAAAATACAATAATACCCATCATCCCAAATAGTCAATATCGCAATCGAAAAGGTTAAGCAGTAGGATAAGGTTTTAGCGATTATCCGTTTTCACTACTGTCGGTAATACTGCATTGCTTTTGGGACGAGGGTTTGTATGTTTCTGATTCTGGTTGAGTCGGCTGGGTGTGTGGACAATATTTCAATCGTCTGGGAGCCCTGTTTTGCGATGGACATTCTCTGCCAGAAATTTACGGCCTCGTTAGGATTATAATCTGCCATCGCCATGAATATCAGGCCCAGATGGTCCGCCTCGGACTCATGTACCCTGCTGTACCGAAGCAATACCCCAACCTGTGTTCCTACTCCGTAGGACTGCAGAAAGAGATTCTTTGTTTGTGCGGGTTTGTTTGCCAGGGCCTCCGACAAGGCCATGCCTCCTAAATCCACAAGAAGGCCCTGGGTCATTCTTTCTGCACCGTGCTTGGCGAAGACGTGAGCGATTTCATGGCCTATAACCGTTGCCAGCCCGGCCTCTGATTGAGTAACTTTCAGCAGGCCGGTATAAACGACCATCTTTCCGCCCGGCATGGCCCAGGCGTTCAACTGGTCGTCTTCAATCAGATTGACTTCCCACTGGTATCCCTGCAATCTGTCTGAAAGGTTGTTTTGGGCGCAATACTGTTCCACCGCCTTTTGAATTCTGCTTCCTACGCGCTTGACCATCTGGGTTTTGCTAACATCTTTGCTGAGTGTGTTCTGAGTAAGAAATTCGCTGTAGGCCTGGAAACCCATCGAATTCATCGTCGAATCGGGAACGAGATTGAACTGTTTTCTGCCGGTGATAGCGACCTCGGTACAGCCGGACAGCAATAAAACAAGACCACACAGAACGACCAGTTTCGATTTTAGTGTATATTTCATAGCACTTGCCCCTTTCGTGATAAGGTAAAGTAAATATTTCGCAGCATACTCAATAGAATATATTAAGCAGGCTGAAGTACTCTTTTACAAGGATTTTTTGCAGGAGTTTTATTATTTTTCATTTATTTCGTTCTTTATTCTATTGAGTAAATTGATTGCTTCAATGGGGGTCAAATTGTTTACATCGGTTGAGCCCAGTTTTTCTAAAACGCTCTTATGTTTCTGGACAAAGAGGGAGTCTTTGTCCGGTTCTTTTGTTTTGTGCTTTGAGAGGTGCTCGCCAGTGGCTTCTTTCTGGAATGTGCTTTCAAGTTCTTCAAGGATTTCCTTAGACCTTTCGAGGATGGTTTTCGGCAGGCCGGCCAACTTGGCAACGTGTATGCCGTAGCTCTTGTCGGTCCCGCCGGGGAGAATCTTATGCAAAAATACCACTTCATCCATCCATTCGCGGACAGCCACGTTGCAGTTCTTGATGTTTCCGAAAAGCTCGGCTAATTCGGTCAGCTCGTGATAGTGCGTGGCGAAAAGTGTCCTGGATTTTATTTTGCCGGCGATATGTTCGGTAATCGCCCAGGCGAGGGACAGACCATCGTAAGTGCTTGTGCCGCGTCCGACCTCGTCGAGAATTACGAGGGACTTATCGGTTGCGTTGTTGATGATATTTGCAGTTTCGGTCATCTCGACCATAAAAGTTGACTGGCCGCGAATCAATTCATCCGAAGCACCCACGCGTGTAAAGATTCTATCGACCAGACCAATTTCGGCGTCTTTGGCCGGGATGAATGAGCCGGTCTGTGCCATCAGGACCAGCAGCGCCACCTGCCTGATGTACGTGCTTTTGCCACTCATATTAGGGCCTGTGATGATGAGGATATCGCCTGCGCCGCCAGTAAGGGCTATATCGTTCGGAACAAACTGTGCTCCGAGCATTTCGCTCAGCACGGGATGTTTTCCTTCGTTAATAATAAACTCACGGCCGGTGGTTAGTTTCGGGCGGATATAGTTTCGCCGGCGAGCTAAATATGCAAGGCCGGTAAGACAATCGCACTGGGCGATAGTATCGGCAAGCTTCTGCAACCGGCTTACGTACTGGGCGGATTGGCGGCGAAGCTGTTCAAAAAGCTGCTGCTCTAATTCGAGGGCCTTATCATCGGCGCTGAGGGCCTGGGTCTCGAACTCCTTTAGTTTCTCGGTGATATAACGCTCGGCGTTTTTGATTGTTTGTTTGCGGACGTAATCGACGGGGACCTTATCTACTGCGGAGTGATTTATCTCGATGTAGTAGCCGAAGACCTTGTTGTATCCAATTTTAAGGTTCGCGATGCCGGTCCGCTCAGACTGCTCTTTCTGGTAATCCTGGAGCCAGCTTCGTCCATCGGTGGAGATTGAGCGCAGACGGTCAAGCTCTTCGGAAAAGCCGGTCTTTATCACGCCGCCATCTCGAAGATGTGAGGGAGGCTCCGGCTTGATTGCCGATTCGAGAAGGTCAGCTAATTCGTCCATACTGTCGCATTGGCCCGCTAATTGTACAAGTAGCTCGGCGTAGAATTGCTGCAGAATTTCTCTCAACTGCGGTATCTGCCGCAGTGTAGATGTAAGCGCTACCAAGTCTCTCGGAGACGCCCGGAACGTGCTGATTCGTGCTGCTATTCGCTCGGTGTCTGATATATTCGAGAGCAGTCTGCGAACCTCAGATAGTTTGTCATCGGCGTTTTTGATTTCTTCGACGGCATCCTGCCGCCGCCCTATAGCGCCAAGGTCGCAGAGCGGCATACACAGCCAGTTTCTGAACATTCTGCCGCCCATACCGGTTATCGTTTCGTCCAAGCTATCCAGCAGCGAGCCTTTTGTGCTTTCGGTGCGGATTGTGCGCAGGATTTCCAGGCTCCTCAGGCTGGTCGGGTCGATCTGGAGAAAGTTTTGACGGCTGATTTTCTTCAGATTCCGGATGTGGCCAAGCGTGGTTTTTTGTGTCTCGTTGAGATATTCGATAACAGCACCGGCCGGGCAGATAAGACCATCCTCGCCGTCCCTGATACCGAAGCCTTCGAGCGTAGCTGTTCCGAAATGTTTCAGCAGACGCTGCCTTGCCTGATAAGGGTCGAAATACCAACCCGGGCGTTCGGTGACAATGGCGTTGGTTAGCTGCGTAATATCTCTTATGAGCTTTTTCGTCTCGGCTTCGAACAACTCACCGCGCCTGTCGGCCAGCAGACACTCGGCGGGCGATAATCTCAGCAGCTCATCGAGCATTCTATCTTCGGGCAGCTCCTGAGCGAAAAAATGTCCGGTCGAAATATCGACCCAGCTTATAGCGGCCTTGTGCTTTGTTCCCATACTGACGGCACAGAGAAAATTGTCTTCTTTGGCTGTCAACAACATATCGTCGGTCAATGTACCGGGTGTAACGATGCGCACGACGTCGCGTTTTACGACGCCCTTTGCTTTTTTTGGATCTTCGACCTGCTCACAAACAGCAACCTTGTAGCCGGCCTGTAACATTTTTTTCAGATAGCCGTCAACAGCGTGATACGGCACGCCGGCCAACGGGATGGGATTGGTCGCTTTGCTCCGGCTGGTCAATGTAAGGCCGAGGACCTTCGAGCATGTTTTGGCATCTTCGTAGAACGTTTCGTAGAAATCGCCCATGCGAAAAAACAGTATGGAGTCGGGGTGCTGTTGTTTGAACTTATGAAACTGCTTCATAGCAGGTGTTAATTTTTCAGCATTTACCGTCATAGATGCAGATTATACACGAAGCCTGCCGTTTAACAACTCTGTTATGATTGAGGGTGCCTGTTGTGTTGATTTGGTAAGTATCAATTGTTGCAGCAGGTTGTTTTGTCTTTGGGTAAAACAAACAGGGGTTTTCAAATCGAAGTCCGCGACGCCGCAAATCTGCCGGACTTTTTCGAGCAAATTCTCGATACCAGCGCCTTCTTTGGCGTTTATCTTCACTGGGCTTGACAGAGCTTCCGGCAGTCCGACACGGGGGACAAATTTGTGGGCATCGAATTTGGCGGGCAAGTCGCATTTGTTTAAGACTGTAAGAACACGTTTTCGGCCGATTTTTGTAAGAAACTCCTTGTCAAGCCGGTCATTCTTTTGGCTGTTATCCAGAACGAGCAGGACGAGGTCGGCCTGTTCTAAAATCTCAATACTTTTCTTCTGAGCAGCCTGCTCAATAGCATCTTCGGTCGCGTTTAGTTCTTCATCCAGTCCCGCCGTATCGATTAACCTTAGAGAAAGAGATTCGATTCGGCACACGGCTTCGACCCAGTCTCTGGTTGTGCCTTTGATATCTGTGACTATTGCTTTTTGCCGGCCAGCCAGAGTATTGAGCAGCTTGCTTTTGCCGCTGTTGGGCGGGCCTATCAAGGCAGCGGTGCAGCCGGTGATAATCAGTTTCGCCGTTCGACTGTTCTCAAGTATCCTTCCTGCTTCTGTTGAGATTTGATTGAGGGAAGTTTCGTTTATATTCTCAAGCCACCCTGCGGCTGTCGCACTTAGGCCGGCGTCGATTTGATTTGTGATTATTTTTGTACCCTCAATGGTTTTGGCTTTCAACCGGGCCAAGCCGGCTTCGATGGCAATTGTATTAACGGCTTTTTGCGAAGAGAGGATTTTAGTTAGAAGCTGCTCTGCGGTCAGCAGTGTTGCGCCACATCGCTGGAGCACTTGCATTATATCGGCAACAATCAGCGGATTGCCATGGCAGTGTATCGCGAAATTTTTTTGTCCTTCACAGCCGAGTGTAACCTGGTCGATGGTTTGGTCACCGTCGAGAATTTTTCCGAGCAGGATTTCGCCGGTCTTAAATTCCGCCGTTTTTGCTACTGTCGGAGCGAATATTTTTTTTACGACCTCCTCGGCCGAATCGCCAAAGAGCTGAACCGTCGATATTGCACCGGTACCCTTGCCGGTCATTACTGCTG
>DAOUVA010000447.1 GCA_030667885.1 Phycisphaerae bacterium | reverse complement strand
TTATGCAAAACAAACCCAATTTCAGAAATGACAGAATGAACATAACTATAGATATGACAAGACAATACGGGATTTTGCCCCGCTCAGCAGGCGAAAAAACAAACCCAATACAAACCCAATTTAACCCAATTCAAAGCCAATTTAAGC
Source organism: Phycisphaerae bacterium (assembly GCA_030667885.1). GTDB lineage: Bacteria > Planctomycetota > Phycisphaerae > Sedimentisphaerales > Anaerobacaceae > NIOZ-UU13. The sequence goes on along the minus strand of DAOUVA010000447.1, from coordinate 3,656 downwards.
CAAAACAAACCCAATTCAAACCCAATCAAAGCCAATTTCAAAGGCAGAAAATGAAATATAAAATCTGCATGCAATACGCTATACGCAATACTATATACGCAATACGAATCTCAGTTGAAGTTATAACTTGATAATGTAAAATAGATGATTATGAAAAGCTCTAAAAGTAGTTTAGATTATTAAGGCGGATTAAAAATGGCACCATCAATCACAAGACGTCAATTCCTGAAGACCTCTACTACCGGCTCATTGTCCCTGGCGTCGCTGGGTTGTTCTGCATTGACGCCGGCAATGTCATCGGCTCCGTCCGACCATTCAAAGTAAGGTGACTATAATATTTACTTTGGCGATTTGCATAACCACAGCGAAGTCGGTTACGCGCGGGGCTCACTCGAAAGGGCTTTCGAAATTGCGAGCAGCCATCTCGATTTTTTCGCCTTCACGCCGCACGGTTACTGGCATGATATTGGACACTATGAGAATAATATCGAGAAAAAATGGCTCGATGGCTTTGAGGTGACAAAAAAACGCTGGCCGGAAGTTCTGCAGATGCTGCGCAAGTACGACCGGCCCGGCAAATTTGTTACAATACCCGGCTTTGAATGGCATTCTACCAGTCTCGGCGATTACCACATTCTCTTTCCAACGCTTGAAGGTGAATATGTCCGCTTCGATGACCTGCGCCAATTCCAGCACTTTGCAAAACAGCACCGTGCGATTATGGTTCCCCATCATCCGTCCAATCGCCTCGGCCATCGCGGCGCCAATCTTGCATGGCTTGACCCTGAAGTCTCCCCTGTCATCGAGATGTTTTCCGAATGGGGCAATGCCGAACATGACCGTGCGAGTTCTCCATATATCCGGCACACCGAAGGCGGACGCTGGACCCGAAATACACTGCATAATTTTCTCGAACAGGGCTATCGCCTCGGTGTTATCGCCAGCACGGATGACCATCTTGGTTTTCCCGGGGGGTACCGCGAAGGTTTAGCGGCTGTGCTCGCTACAGAATTAACGAGAGAAGCGATTTTCGATGCCATCCGGAACCGCCGAACCTATGCTGTTACAGGTGACCGTATCGCTCTGGATTTTAAGGTGAATGGTCAGCTCATGGGCCGTGAATTACCTTATACCACCCAGCGGGAGCTGGCTGTTAATGTTACAGGCTGGGACCAGCTCGACAGGGTCGAAATCCTGAAGAATAACCGCGTTATTCATCGTGATTTTCCAATGGACCGCCTGCCCACTGCCCGGAGCTGGAAAGAGCCGGTTCTGCTAAGATTCGAATATGGCTGGGGTCCTTGGCCTGCCCTGGATATGACGCGAATTTGTGACTGGGATATTAATATCACTTTGGAAGGCGGCTTATTGGAAAACGTCCAGACCTGCTTTCAGTCCGGGCCGCTTGATGAAGCCCGCCGGGACAAGATACTTGATCGCTCCGATAAGCATCTTCGCATAAAGTCCTTCACGGCTTTGCGTCAGCAGTTCGAGGATATATCCGCCAAGGCCGTAGTTTTGAAGGTACGCGGCGGTCCGGATACTCGTGTTAAAATCACGCTGAGTAAGCCAACCAACGTGTCCTTATCACAAACATTTAAGCAGTTGGCGCAAAGTAATGAAATGCTGTTCACCGGTGATTTTCCAAAAGAATCGGCTATGGTTCATCGCTTGGTGTTCCACGACCATTATAAAACGTCTTACAAAATCTCTGATATTGACGATGGCAAAGGTCTGAACTGGTATTATCTGCGGGCAACTCAGGCAAATAACCAGGTTGCATGGTCCAGCCCGATTTGGGTTGAACCTTGAACAGGCGGCTCTCCGACGTGATGCCTTATTTCCCCTTTTGTGGGTCTTTGGAATATGTCCTTATGTCTTCGGCTGTGGCCGGGACGAGTCTGATTGCCTGGCCGCCCCTTGCCGGTAATTCAACGTTGATAATGGATGAAGAATTCACTATGTAGCGGCTGATTTTCACGTGGGTCCGGGTCGGTATGGCAGGCTCATCGGTGTAGATATGGGCAATGTACCGGCGCTCCCTGTCCAAAAAGTTCAGCGGAACTTCGAGGCTGCGCTGGTCATCTCCGTTCATGCATCCGATGAACCAGTTCTGGCCTGATCGGCGTGCGAGAACGGCATATTCTCCGATTTTGCCGTGTACCACTTTTGTATCGTCCCAGACCGTGGGGACATAATCGAAAAACTCCAGTTCCGGCTCATTACCGATGACATTATGACTGCCTCCGGCGCCGCCGGCCCTCCGTGGCGAACTGTCCGGCCGGTCATACCAGTAAAGAAATTGCCATGGGCTGTAGATACAAACGCTTTTAGCCAATTGATATGCGTGGCTTGCATTTTCTTCGACCCGCCGGTCATAGTAGCAAATCGTATTATCTCCAGCACCGGCCAGCATTCTGGTAAATAAGATGGTCAGAGTTAAGCTGTTCGAAGGTTTTGTTTCATCGCCCCGAATACCTTCCTGTGTCATCAGGTTTGGATATGTTCGGCTGTATCCTGTCGGTCGGTATTCATCGTGAATATCAACCATAAGATGATATTTAGCCGCCTTGCGAACAGCTTCGTGCAGCCATGCGGTCCACTGCTGCGAACCAACCTGCACAAAGCCATATTTGACACCTTTGACGCCCCAGCTTTCGTACAGCGGCAGGATATCATCAATTTGGCGTTCCAGCGCCTTGCGATTTACATAAAGCAAAATTCCGATCCCGCGCTTCTTTGCATAATCTATAATTGCGTGCAAATCCAGAGGGCCCTTTGAGCGTTTTGGATCTACGGAGATAGTAGTGGCATCGGATTCGTCGTCATACTCATGGCCGTACCAGCCCGCATCGAATTCGACATACTGCAGGTTGTGCTCAACGGCGAAATCGACGCACGCTTTACCTCCCTTATTTGTTAAGGTAACTTCGCGGATAACTTTACCGGGTTTAATCCATGACGTATCGTCGATTGCGCAGGGCTCATTTAAGTTCAGAATGATATAATTGCGTTCGAGCAGTTCTCCCGGCGTCTCGCCGATAATAAGAACTCTCCAGGGCGTAGTATAAGGCGTTTCGGCTTTGACTTCGCCGGCTAATGAGCTTATCAGAGTAAGGGGCCGGCTTGTATCCGGCGAAAGGCGCATTCGCGCATAATCAACGAGTCTTGCCTCGGCCACCGACACAAACGGGCCGTTGTTAATCTCGATAGTAAGCGGCCTTTCACAATTGTTCTTAATCTTGCTGAGCGGCACATTACTATATTGGCCCTGGGCGGAATATGCAGCGTAAGCTGTATGGTCATCTGTAAAAGCAAACTGAGTTTTTTCCGCTGAAATGGTGAAGCTTTTAAGGGCTTTTTGCTGCGGAAGTGTATAGCAAAACGCGGCCCCTTCATTATAAGCACGAAAGATAAGTTTAACTCGCCGCTGGGGCGATTTGCTTTCCTTTAACTCGACAACAAGCTGATTGTAATGGTCGCGAATAGTTTTTCGCTCTCCATAAACTGGTGAGTATGTACTGTTATTACTGCTGCTGGTGACAGAAATGATATTGAAGCCGGCCTCAAGCGCTGGTGCATCTTTAATGGCAAGCCCAAGACCTGAATCAACAACTATAGGCCGGTTTTTATATGTTACGCCATAAACCAAACAG
>DAOUVA010000216.1 GCA_030667885.1 Phycisphaerae bacterium | reverse complement strand
AGGAAAGATTCTTTCTGGGCGGGGCTGAGTATCCCGTAAACTAATTCCTCGATCCTTTCTGCCGTCAGAACTTCGCCGGTAGTATTTTTCAACTCACCGAAAAGACGCAACTTCGGCGGCTGCCCCACCTTAAGGTGCAGGTCGCTCGCCCGTGTTTTGATAGCGGCCTTGAAAAACTTGTTCAATTCAGGCTCATGTTCAGAACTTGCCTGGTTGTCAATAGGTTGTTCCGTGGGCATAATTACCCTTAACTCCAAAGCTTATAAACTAATCGTTACTGCCACTACCGACTCAATTGACGGCTGAAGCCTAGCAGTAAACCTCTTACCATAAGATTTGTAAAGACAAACCCTTATACGACTATATTATAAAATTTTAAGCCCTTTGTCAAGCTTGATGCTTGAACAATATTGATTTTCATTACAAATCACAGGCCGGATTGGCCCTCTCCTTGTAAATGCCTGCTTTACGGGCTTTTCCAGCCTCAATCTTCCAATGGCGGCACTTGGAGAAAAACTGCAATTCTTTTCAAATAAATATTTGACAAGCCGGTTATATCGTGTTAGAGAAATGGGGACATTACAAGGAAGTAATCTAAATACAGGGGTGGCTTTATGGAATTGGAGAAAAGAGAGGTTTCGGACAGGGAAAAAGATGAAGCGTCAATAAAACTTCTAAGAAAACTTCGGGAGCAGTTGTACTCTTCCGATGCATCGAACAGACGGCGAGCCGCTTATAAATTGTCCTGGATGCAGGAGGACGGCTTAGAAATCTTAAAAGATACCTTGTTTGGAAGTTGTCCCGTACCATCGAGAAACGCTGCAGCCTATGGCCTGAGAAAAATGCGCGGCAGGATGAAAAAAGTGGCTCTGGAGATTTTGGGACAGGGCCTGAAACATCGCGATAATTCTACCAGAGGGATATGCAGAAATGCGCTGCAGATGTTAGGACAGAAAGTACCAAAAATACCAAAAATGGCTGCTCCCAAAAAACCACCTGTATCGCACTTGGCAATAAGGGAACTGCCGAGTAAAAACCGCCCAGGCAGAAGGGTAGTTAACAGGCGAACACGCAGATAACAGCTTGTGGTAAAGTCAGAAACTCGTCTTGAGGCAAACAGGGCCTGCAATAAAAAAGCACCCTCAGTACTCACGTAGCCAACAGGAGTGTCAAAGTCATATAGATTGCTACACTTATCGAATCGTTTGCGGTTGTAACTAATGGCCCTGAGCTTATCGCCGGGTCTATATGGATTCGGCGGAATAAAAACGGCAGAAACAAACCAAGCGTTGTCGCTACCATTATTGCTGAGAACATAGCCGTCCCGAACGCAAATACAAGCTGTACAGACTTTATTGTACTTTCCAGGTCTTTCAGGTTAAGCAGGATTGAGCATGCAACACCCCCTATAATTCCGCAGCTCAAAGCCACAAGAACAGCGATGCGAACTTCACGTGCGAATACCTGTCTCAAACTCAATGCCGCAAGGTGTCCGGTAGCTAGTCCCGAAACAACTATCGCCGAGGTTTGCAGGCCAGCATTGCCACTAATAGCCGCAATCATCGGAACAAATAAGAACGCCGCAGAATAAACAATAGAAGAACCTTCCCCAAATTTATTGTAGAAAAACATCAGGACAAGAGCTGTTACTCCCGTGCCGATTAAACAAGGTAAAAGCCACGTCATCCGAATTCTGGCTGCGTTAAAAACCGAGGCCGTATCAAGCTCATCCGCGTCCGTACCGGCCATCGTGTATAAGTCCTCTGCAGCCTCTTCCTCCGCAACCTCGATAATACGGTCGGCGGTGATTCTTCCGACTAGTTTATTGTCGTTCTCCAGGACCGGCACTGCAATCAAATCATTCTTGCTGAATATATTCCGAACTTCCTCCTGGTCCATATCGACAGTAACGTAAATCGTATCAGGATCAACTAAGTCACCTATCCTCGTTCCTTCCGACCTGGTCAACAGAAATCTAATTCGAACATCACCAACAAACCTGCCGTTCTTATCCACAACGCATACTGAAAAGAAATCTTCATCAATCTCCGCAGAACGAATCTTATTGACGGCTTCAGCGACTGTTGCATCCTCAGATACACTTATCACGGCCGTGTCCATAATTCCGCCTGCTGAATCCTCCGAGTAGCTCATCAGCTCTTTAATTTCGGCCGATTCCGCAGGAGGTATGCTTTCAAGCAGTGCAGCCCTTTCATCCTCGGGAAGTTCCGAAAGAATGTCCGCCGCATCGTCAGGATCAAGTTCACTGACAATACTTTTTAGCTCGTCCTTTTTAAGCAGCTCAAAAAGCTCAGATCTGGTCGCCTCATCAACTTTTTCCAGAACCTCTGCCGAAGTCGGCTTGTCCATAGCATCGAAGATGGTACGTCTTTGCTCGTTATCCACAAGTTCCACGACTTCTGCTATGTCACTGCTTCTCTGATTGCTGAGCAGTTCCCTAAGCGCCGATTTATCTTCAGATTCAAGGAAGGGTTCGATTTGATGCACTAATTGTTTTTGTTCATCAGCCATTAAACTTCTTTAGTTTTTCCTGTTTCATTCGAAATACGACTCACGAATTCACCCTCCTGCGGCATAAAATAACGCAATTTCTTTTACTAAGCAACAATTTTACGCAATCTAATCGGTTTTATTGAGATTTGTGTTATCAGGAACATCAAACCGAAAAGGCGAGACATTTGATACTGACTACCTTTGGAATGATTAATCAGGTGGTAGGTACTTCGTCGAAGTTGAATGCTATTCGCTGGTATCGAGGATTGTCATAAACGCTTCCTGGGGTATCTGAACGTTACCAACGCTTTTCATTCGCCTTTTTCCTTCTTTTTGTTTTTTAAGTAGCTTCATCTTGCGTGTTACATCTCCGCCATACAGCTTTTGGGTTACGTCTTTACGAAAGCCTTTGATGGTTTCTCTTGCGATGATTTTGCCGCCGATAGCAACCTGCAAAGGTATTTCAAACTGATGCCGGGGTATAGCTCTTCGCAGCTTTATTATCAGCTTGCGGCCGCGTGCCTCTGCTTTACTGCGATGGACAATCAAACTCAGGGCATCTACCGCAACCTTGTTTACAAGAATATCAATCTTAACGAGGTCGCTGGTCTGGAAATCCGTAAACTCGTAATCCATAGTTGCATAGCCTCGGCTGATACCTTTGAGAAGATCATAAAAATCATATACGATTTCGGCAAGGGGGGCTTTATACTCAAGCATAACTCTGGTCGTGCTCAGATAATCTGTCTTTAACAGTCTGCACCGTCTCGACTCCGCAAGTTTCATAATCGCCCCGATTGTATCTGTCGCGGTTATAATCTCAAGGCGAACAAAAGGTTCGCGAAGCTCTTCGATGTGACTCGGATCAGGCAGTTGACCGGGCGATTCTATCCTCTTAATGGCATTGTCCTTTGTCAGTATTTCGTAACTGACCGTCGGAGCGGTCTGAATAACCTCTATATCATTCTCACGCTCCAGCCGTTCCTGTACTATCTCCATATGCAGCAGACCAAGGAAGCCGCACCGGAAACCAAAGCCAAGTGCCGGTGAATTCTGCGGGCTGAATGAGAAGCTGGCATCATTAAGAGTAAGCTTGTCAAAAGCGTCCCTCAGCCTTGAATAATCCGTGTTATTACCCGGATAAAAATCTGAAAAAACCATCTGCATCGGTGCTATATAACCGGGTAAAGGTTTTGATGCCGGTTCGGTATAATCTGTAATTGTATCTCCTATTGTCACATCAGCCAGCTCGCGAATATTTGCGATAAGATAACCGACCTCTCCAGTGCCAAGCTTATCAACCGCAATCATCTCAGGTTTGAATTTGCCCAACTCGGTAATAATATAAATTTTGTCGCTGCGCATAAAGCTGACCTTTTGCTTTATATTCAGGCAGCCGGCAAAAACTCTGACATAACATATCACGCCCCTGTACTGGTCACAGTGACTGTCAAAGATTAATGCCGCGGTCGGCTCGTCGCTTTTGTCTTCCGGCGCAGGAAGAAATGTTACAATAGCCTCGAGAAGTTCATCAACTCCCAGTCCGCTCTTTGCGCTTATATTAAAACACTCATTGGCACCGATGCCGAAAACATGTTCGATCTCTTCGGCAACCCGGGCAGGGTCTGCTGCGGGCAAGTCAACCTTGTTGATTACGCTTAAAAGTTCAACATTGTTTTCAACCGCCAGATAAGCGTTAGCCACGGTTTGTGCCTCAACGCCCTGACTGGCATCGACCACGAGTAAAGCACCCTCGCAAGCGGCCAGTGCCCGTGAAACCTCATAATGAAAATCAACATGACCCGGGGTGTCGATCAGATTCAGCATATATGTTTTGCCCTGATGTTGGTAATTCATCGTTACCGCTGAAGCCTTGATGGTTATTCCCCGTTCACGCTCGAGATCCATATTGTCAAGAAACTGATCGAGCTTTTGGCGTTCGGTAATCGTACCGGTCAGCTCAAGCATACGATCAGCCAGAGTGCTCTTGCCGTGATCAATATGCGCTATAATCGAAAAATTTCGTATATGTTCCGTACTCATTTCGTATGTCTTCAAATGTTATCGGGACCTGAATTTATATAAAACAATACTTTGCCCGGGCAGATATAATATTAAGAGATTGCACGACCCTGTCGCCGCCTGTCTGTTTCTTTTAACAGCCTTTTGCGTATTCGAATCGAAGATGGACAAATCTCGACAAGCTCATCTTCCTGAAGATACTCCATCACAGCCTCAAGACTCATCTTTCTTGCGGGTCTTACCCTGGCGGCATCGTCTTTGCCCGACGACCTAACGTTGGTAAGCTGCTTGTTTCTTACGACGTTAACAGGTATGTCCTTATCCTTGCAGTGTTCCCCGACTACTTGTCCTTCATATACTTTTTCTCCGGGTTCAATAAAAAATATACCCCGGTCGTATAAGGCGTCAAGCGCATAAGCAGTAACTTGTCCTGTTGTGGTTGCAATCATAACGCCGGCCTTTCGCTGAGGTATTGCTCCCCTCATCAGCTCGTATCTTTCAAACGTATGATGCATAATCGCTCTACCCTGTGTCGCATTCATCATCCTGGCGTTAAGGCCGAACAGTCCCCGCGAAGGTATCAAAAATTCCATGTGAACAAAGTCGCTTGCGCCGCTTTTGGAATCTATTTTAATTATTTCGCTTCGTCTGTCGCCCAGAAGACTCATCACGGAATTCTGGCAATCCAATGCGCAGTCCACAGCAAGTAATTCTATCGGCTCATGACGCTTCTCATCGATTATTCTCAAAATTACATTCGGCTTACCCACACAAACCTCATACCCTTCACGCCGCATATTTTCCAGCAAAATCCCAAGATGCATCAGCCCTCTGCCCGAAACATTGAATTCTTCCGGACTCTGCCCGGCTTCGACCCTTAATGCAACGTTCTGCTGAAGCTCCTTTTCAAGTCTATCACCAATCTGCCTGCTCGTTACATATTTGCCGTCTCTGCCCGCGAATGGCCCGTCGTTAACCCTGAATGTCATTGACATCGTCGGCTCATCAACAGGGATAACCGCAAGCCTCGAAGGTTTATCCGCACAGGCAATCGTGTCACCAATATCAACAGGATTAAGCCCTGATATCGCACATATATCACCGGCCTGAACTTGTGAAACCTGCTTTCGGCCAAGCCCGTGAAACTGATGAATCTGCATAACTTTTTGCTGAGTATGCAGACCTTCTGAGTCGATGACAGTAACTTTCTGGCCTTCACTTAGCTGGCCTGCAAAAATCCTGCCTATTGCTATTCGTCCGACATAATCAGAATATTCCTGATTAGTCACCAGTATTTGCAGAGGAGCATCATGGATAATCTTCGGCGGGGGAACATTATTTATTATGGCGTCGAATATCACCTGCATATTGTCGGTTTTCTTATCAATGTCCGTCGTCGCCCACCCGTCTCTTGCCGATGCATATATCAATGGAAAATCAAGAGCTTTATCATTGGCCCCAAGCTGAACAAGCAAATCGAATACTTCATTCACAACATCATCAGGCCTGCTGTTTTCCCGGTCAATCTTGTTGATAACAATTATGGGCCGAAGCTTATGCTCAAGCGCCTTGGTCAGTACAAATCTTGTCTGGGGCATAGGGCCTTCAAAGGCGTCAACCAAAAGCAGCACACCGTCTGCCATTTTCAAAACACGTTCAACCTCTCCACCAAAATCAGCATGTCCGGGTGTGTCTATTATATTAATTTTATATTCGGTATCTTCACAGTCCGTATAATTAATAGAGCAGTTTTTACTTAAAATTGTTATGCCCCGCTCCTTTTCCAGCGGATTTGAGTCCATAATCAATCCATGCTCGCCGCCGGCCAGTTTATCAAGGTCCTCCTGCCGAAACATACCCGACTGGTATAGAAGCTGGTCAACAAGCGTCGTCTTGCCATGGTCAACGTGGGCAATTATTGCTACATTACGAATATAGTCTGAATACATAAAAAACTCTCAAAAGGGAATAGTAGGGATTACTGAACTACCCATTACTTGGTTTAATCATTGCTGTCGAAAAGGTTATTCTACATTATTCTTTCTCGATGTCAATGCAAAACCGCTGCTTATTTAATAAATGAAAAAGGGGCCTATACCGAGTAGGTATAGACCCCGAATTGACACTAATCACCATATTGGCAAGTTAATTAATTGTAACTTGCCACTTACGGTGTGAGTGGATAGAGACGAATGTCGTCGAAGTACATCATCCCTGCACCGCCGGCAACGGGATTATTCTTATTGCCGAGACCAAGAGTAATCGAATTAACATTGGTGAGGTTCACACCCTGGTCTGCAAAGCGTGTCAGGTCGATGTTCCATTGGGTCCAGGAACCTGTCTGCGCTGCATCAGGATTATCATGATTGACCACTGCGTTGCCGTTGAGGGCCACATATAAATTCTCCGCTGCGTTAGCCGAATTGCCTCTGAACCAGATTGTCAGTGTGTTGACGCCATTCACTGTCCAGTCACGGTTGGATGTCAACGTCAAAGTCGCCTCAGATTTTCCAACAGCATTGTCGTAAGACATCGGCATCGACTGCAAACCTCCGTGGACGATAGTCTGCTCGGCAAACGGAGCATTAGCATTACCAACGAGAGAGCCGTTTGTGGCCGGGTTATCGTAGCCGTCTATCCAGGCAAGATATATTCTGTTTTCACCCGGCTCACCTTCATTAATGTCATTGTAGCTCTCCATATCATCCACGATAAGGAAGTTGGCCGTGGT